>NZ_MJEH01000062.1 GCF_001742425.1 Bacillus solimangrovi | reverse complement strand
CAAACTCTCCGATAAAAGATTGTTTGAAACTTGCTCGCACAATGTGTTCATTTCGTTCAGTTTTCAAAGAACATTTGTCGCTGTTTTTTTGTTGGCGACTTTTAAATCTTAACACTCACAAATTAGTATGTCAACAACTTTTTTTAAACATCTTTATTTGCTCATGTCGTTCACTGCTCTCTCGCAGCGACAAGTAATAATATATCACGGTGAAATATGAAAATCAACACCTATTTTAAAACTTTTTCATCTTTTTTTAATAATGCTAAACGATTATAGTCCTTCCTTATATCTGTATGTGCGATGATAAATGGTTCCTCCCTTAGTAGATTCTTTTACTATTTGTACATAACCTTTTTCAACCAAGTGTTCAATTAGAACTGCTAAATCTAATGCGTAATCCTCTATTTCTGGATGTTTCATTAGCTCTCCAAATGTCCAAGACTTATCACTTGTTTGCAATATTTTAAGAAAATGACAACTACCTTTTTCTGTTCTTGCACTAATTGCAAAACCGCTCGCAATAAGAAGTAGTTCAACACGCTTCTCAAGTGCTTCGCTGCTTTCAACTAATTCCTTGTAAAGCATATATATTTCTGGTGATATTTGTTTTACTTGATTCCACACTGTTACTTCTGGAAGAAATCCTTGTTCCATTACAGCAAGGCGTGCAAGATGATGTAAACTACGCACCATTTGATTATATGCATCAAAATACTCTTTGGATTCATATAAATCTCTACCAATCGAATAACTACGCAATAGCTTAGCAAATTCTAAATTCATTTTCTTTTCTCGAAACTTAATAGGAAACTCTCTAAGCTCTTCTCGTAGATTTTCTATAAATTCATTACGTTCAAAGATCACCTTACTATTAAGAACCCACTGAACGATTCGGCGATTAGGTCCACTTAATATCCATTCTCTTAATTGTTGTTCCGTTACAACATGCATTGCAGCTTTTTTCTCTTCGTATTCATAATGCTTAACGAACCAACTTACGTCTGCTTTATTCACAATAACTACTAATACTTCATCGAAATAATCCGTTCGTGAACCACGAAACGCATCCTTTTCTAATAATAATACTGCTGAAGTCTCCTTACGGCTAGCTCGTTCTTGGTAGATAGAACGCAACATACTTTCCATACATCTTTCACTCCTTGAAATAGCTTTAGAAAATCTAACTAGGCCCACATCGCTGGGTTTATTATTTGTTCGACAATAAATAAGTTATTCCCTCTTGAATCTACAAAAAATTTATAGATTCTCATAAAATCACTATGCTATACTTGTTATGAATAGGAGGTTTACCAAATATGGGCTTAAAATATTCAAATAAAATAAATAAAATCCGTTCATTTGCACTCTCTTTAATATTTATTGGGTTCGCAATTATGTACGTCGGTATATTTTTCAAAGAAAACATGTGGTTAATGACTGCATTTATTATTTTAGGACTTCTAGCAATCGTTGCAAGTACTGTCGTTTACTTTTGGATTGGTATGTTATCGACAAAAACCGTTCAAGTTCGATGTCCTTCCTGTAGTAAAGTAACAAAAATACTTGGTCGTGTCGATTTATGTATGCATTGTAATGAACCACTTACACTTGATCCTAACTTAGAAGGCCAAGAGTTCAATGAAGATTATAACAAAAAAAAGAAGCTGTAGGCCTACAATAGGCATACAGCTTTTTTCATAAGCTAAAATATTAATGTTCAGTTGTTTTCTTACAACTAGGACAAGTTCCGTAAATCTCCATACGATGATGACTTACTTCGAAACCTGCAACTTGTTGAGCAAGTGTTTCAACTTCATTAAGTCCAGGATAATGAAAGTCTACAATCTTCCCACATTTTTCACAAATGACATGGTAATGAGAACTAGTATTACAGTCAAATCTACTTGATGAGTCTCCGTAGGTTAACTCACTCACTAGCCCGACTTCCTTAAACACACGTAAGTTATTGTAAACTGTTGCAACACTCATATTCGGAAACTTTCCTTCGAGTGCTTTATAAATTTCGTCCGCAGTAGGATGTGACATTGATTCAACGAGGAATTCCAATATCGCATGACGTTGCGGTGTGATCCTTACGCCCGATTCTTTTAATATTCCCATTGCCTCTTCAATATGTTTCTCTGTCACCGCCATGCACCTCTCTTTTAAAAAGCATTATTAGTTTATAATATTTATAATTAGTGTACCTTGATTTTGAAAGCTTTGTCAATAATCGTAAGCAACTTTACGTTAATATCCCTTCGATAAGTCTACTTTGTTCCTATATTCTCCAAATCCTTGTAAGAAAACCTCTAAATTGTGTTCAAAAATTTCAAATCCTCTAGGTTGATACATATCAGAAATGCCCGATAAGTGTGGCGTAACGGTTACTTGCTCCATTTCCCAATATGGGTGTCCTTTCGGTAGCGGTTCTTGAACATGCACATCTAATACTGCATGTCTAACCTCTCCTTCTTTCAACATCCGAATTAATAACTGTTCATCCACGACATCACCTCTACCGATATTAATAAAGACAACATCATTCTTCATCACTTTAAAACAATCTTCTGTAAATAGATTTTTCGTTTTCTTCGTACTAGGTAGAACAGAAACAACAAAATCTACACCCTTAACTGCTTCTTCGAGCTGCCATACTGGATATGCGTGATCAATATGTTCAACTGCTCTTCCATCCGTGTTAACACCAATTGTTTTCATTCGAAATGCTTTGGCTAACCTACCGATTTCTGAACCTATTGCACCCGCTCCAATTATCGCTACCGTCTTACTAGCTAACTCCATCATTTTCACTGAGCGTAGCCACTTTTCTTCCTGCTCTAATTGTATTAATGTTTTTGTTTGCCTAGCTACCTGTAACATCATTGCCAAAGTATATTCTGCCATTGGAATGGCATGAATTCCTTTGGCATTCGTAACTAAGATACCTCTCTTCTCGATTGCATCAAATGGCATTTGTTCCATACCTGCAGAAAGGACCATAATCCATTTTAAACGTTTAGCAGATGCTATTAATGATTTGTCCAAATCTTCACCATATGTAATCAATATATCAGCATCGTGTAACTCAGCCTTAGCATTGTCCATATTTTCTCTATAAATAAAATGAACACTCGGAAAATGATTTAACAGTCGTTCTTTCAACTCTCGTTTAACTCTAAATGACGTCAATACGTTCATCTTACCTTCCTCCTACAGTTCATAAAATACCGACATTTTCCTACAAATAACTATAATTGATGTCTAATACAGACCTTCCATATAGAAGGCGACATGTTATTCGATTCAGTCATTCACACAAAATATCCAAAATAGATAACACTCAACAAAAAAAGACGGGCCGTGTATAACACAACCCGTTGATCCGAACATACTTTTTGCTTGAGGAGGTATTACAATACTATACGCAACAGCTTCTCTATCCGTATAGACAAATGCCATTATGATAGTAAAGTTTTTTTACCTCAATAATCGAAAGGACTTCTTTTATGACATATGCTCTCTTATATAAAGTAGTGCTTCTTCAACATGACCTTTTACTCTAACTTTATTCCATACCTTTGCGATATTGCCCTCTTTATCAATAATGAATGTCGTTCGCACAATTCCCATATATTCTTTCCCAAAATTTTTCTTCAACTGCCAAACACCATACTCTTCAGCTAACTTATGCTCTTCATCTGCCAGTAATAAGAACGGTAAATCATGTTTTTCAATGAATTTATGGTGTCTTTCAATTGAATCTGGGCTAACACCGAGAATAACTGCGTCTAATTCTGCAAAGCTCTCATGCTTTTCACTGAAATCACATGCTTGAGTTGTACATCCTGGTGTCATATCTTTCGGATAAAAATATAATACAACATTTTTCCCTCTAAAATCTGATAGAGAGACATCTTCACCGTTACTTGCAGGCAAAGAAAAATCCGGTGCTTTCATTCCTAATTCAATCGTCACTACTCATTCCTCCAATTCAAGCATTCATTATTATTGAATGCACGATAATCTAATCTTAGCGTAACGAATTTGGAAAAGAGAAACAAGTAATATGGATATCACTTATCCTTTTTAAAACTATCCTCACCGTGGTGTTCCATATCAATGACAGTTCGAACAACAAATGCTGCCGGTAATACATAACCAACTAACGCTTCTACAACCGCTATAATTCGCCCAATTCCAACAGGAGTTAAGTCTCCATACCCAACTGAAAGTAACGTAATAGCACTAAAATATAATTTTGAACCTAGTACACTTATAAATGAAGGAGTATTAGATAATGTCGGGTCTACTAATACCTCCACACCGAGCATCTCCAACAACATGTATACGAGTCCAAAACCAATTAATAAAATGATATATGTAAAAAAAAGAATAAATATATTTTCAACAGTTAGATATTGTTTTGTTTGAGATTGGGAACCCCATAACACCCTTAAACTAGCTAGTAAAATCAAGAGCACGAGCAACAGTATTCCACTATAAACCATTCTTTCTACCGCCCCCTTCTCTTCATTTATAAAAAGAAAGAAGAAGCCTGTACAATTTTTTGTACAGACTTCAAAGTGTTATTTATTGAATTCCATTATTACTAATTACCCGCTCCTCTATACCGCTTCACACCTTGATTCCATATGATTACCGCTAATGAAAAGAAACCAATTCCAACAACTGGAGTTAAAAACGCATAGCTATACCATTCGGTACGGCCGAGGAAATAAGCTGCAGGATATACTCCAACAATATGTAAAAAAAAGAATAAATATATTTTCAACAGTTAGATATTGTTTTGTTTGAGATTGCGAACCCCATAACACCCTTAAACTAGCTAGTAAAATCAAGAGCACGAGCAACAGTATTCCACTATAAATCATTCTTTCTACCGCCCCCTTCTCTTCATGAAGAAGCCTGTACAATTTTTTGTACAGACTTCAAAGTGTTATTTATTGAATTCCATTATTACTAATTACCCGCTCCTCTGTAACGCTTCACACCTTGATTCCATATGAATACCGCTAATGAAAAGAAACCAATTCCAACAAATGGAGTTAAAAACGCATAGCTATACCATTCGGTGCGACCAAGGAAATAAGCTGCAGGATATACTCCAACAAATGCAAACGGCAAAATCCACGTTAAAATGTATCGAATAACTGGGTTATAAATATCAACTGGGTAACGACCATAGTTCCCGATATTGTACATCATCGGCATAATTGATGTCCTCGCATCTGACCAAAAACCGATACTTGCGATTATAATGAAAATCCCCGCATATACGAACATCCCACCAAACACCATTACAATGAAAACGAGAGGCGTATACCATTGCATAGATAAACCTAAATTCGACCCTGCATAACTCATTATGATGAGTCCAGTCACAACACCAAATAATGACTCTAATTCCATTCTCTCTAGAATGATTTGAAAGAGACTATGAATCGGACGAGTTAAAATCCTGTCCATCTCTCCCTTTACAATGTAACGTTCATTAAAGTCCCATATGTTGAAGAAAGTTGCAAACAATGCAAATGGAACTAAGAAAAATCCGTAAATAAAAACAATCTCATCACGGCTCCAACCACCTAACAGCTGTGTATGACCGAATACAACGATAATAAAAACTAAGTTAACTGCTTGAAAAAGCAAATCAGAAATAACTTCTATTACTAGATCGGTTCGATATTGGAGGCGTGTTTTCATATATTGACCAATATATTGAAAGAACATTGATACATAAAACATCTCAGTCTAACCCCCTTGAATAACTAACCTTTTCTTCGCTAACGTCCATACGAACCAGATTGGTAGAAGTAATACGATTGACCAAATCATTTGGAACATAATCGCTTCTGTAACGGCACTACCAGTGAATCCCTCTGTAAAAATCATACTCGGAATATAACTGATTGCTTGAAACGGGAAGAACTTCATCACATCTTGTGCCCAAAGTGGATAGAAGCTAATCGGTAAGAGTAACCCTGAAAACAAATCAATCACAACCCTCTTAGCACGAATTAACCCATCATTATTGAAGAAGAAGAACGTTAACATACCCGTAAACAAATTAATTTGTGTATTAATGATGAAACTAAACATGATCGATACAATAAAGAATAACCACGCATATACAGACGTTGAGAAACTAAGTGGGAAAATGAACGCCACAATGATCATGCCCGGAATCGAGAAGAACGTAAGACGGAAAATTCCTTCACCTAATCCTTGAACGGTCTTCATGCCGAGGTAATGATATGGACGTATCAATTCGACAGCCACTTTACCATCTTTTATTTCTTGAGCAATTTCTCGATCAATATTATTAAAATAAAAAGCACGTGCCATCCAAGCAATCGCAATATACGTTACCATTTGCGTTACTGACAATCCTTCAATCGACTCTTTCCCACCATAAATCGCATTCCAAAGGAAATAATAAGCACCAATATTAATGCTATATATAAGAATTCCACTATAATAATTTGTTCGATATGCAAGCATCATCAAAAATCGGATGCGAATCATTTCGAGATATTTACCCACGAACAGCACCCTCTTCATAGATATTACGCACAATCTCTTCTGTTGATATTTCATTAATTTTCACATCATTGATTTTATAAGCAGCGACTACTCGCCCAATTAAACCTGAGATCACTGTATCTTCAGCACTTACATTAGCAAGCCAAACATTTTCACGTTCACCTTGCTGCCAACTAACATTCAAGTCATTTGAAACAGCTTCAAGGTTGTCACGACTAACTTGCTCTGTGAATTGGAATTGAAGTTGCTTTCCTTCACCCCAATTCGAGCGTAAGTCATTCAATTTTCCATCATAAATGATTTTTCCCTCATCTAACATAACAACACGTTCACATAACGCTTCAATATCAGATAAATCATGTGTTGTAAGCAAAATTGTCGTTTGATATTTTTCATTCATTTCTTTTAAAAAACGGCGAATCTTTAATTTCACTAACACATCCAAACCAATTGTAGGCTCGTCCAAAAATAATAATGGTGGATTATGAATAAGTGCTGCGGCAAGCTCACAACGCATACGTTGTCCAAGTGAAAGTTTTCGTACTGGTTTATCCAAAAGTGGTCCTATATCAAGTGACTCAATGACATGCTCCATATGATTTGCATAGTCTTCATCTGATACCTTATACACTTTCTTTAATAATCGAAATGATTCTTGAACAGCGATATCCCACCATAGCTGAGAACGCTGACCAAATACAACTCCTATTGTTCTCGTGAATTGCTCACGTTCTTTATGTGGATCCATACCATTGACGCGAACAATACCATCTGTTGGTTGAAGAATACCTGTTAACATCTTAATGGTCGTAGACTTCCCCGCTCCATTTTCACCAATATATCCAACCATCTCACCCTGTTTAACTTGGAAAGAAATATCATTTACAGCGGTTAATGTTTTATAATTTCGTGTAAAAAGGTCTCTAAATGCACCCTTTAACCCGGAACGACTTGAGTAAGATTTAAATTCTTTTCTTAATTGGTCAACCTCGATGACGTTTTTCAATTTTCAACCTCCAAAATTATTACTTTCTATATTAATGTTCCTTAAATGATTTTCTTTAGCTTTTATAGCATAAAGACTAGTTTATACCAATAAAAAGAGAAATCAAATTCTTTGTTTTCGGTAAAAGAAATACATATGTTTGTTAGATCTGATCCTAATAGCTCATATAATCGAATTTTGAGACAAATACACAGCACACTACTATTCTCTAGCAACCTTCCACTCTTCAGTACGATTATCTGTTGTTACTCATACAATGTTCATCTTATATTTTTCGAACATCCTCTAAAAATGATAAACTGTACTATGGAATAAGCATTACATACATTACGAATAACGGATCAATTGGAGGTAGACCTTTGAACTTTACTAAATCAGAAGCATTACATGCTGAATCACTTGAACATATTGTCGGTGGCGTGAATAGCCCATCACGTTCATTTAAAGCTGTTGGTGGCGGTTCTCCCGTCTATATGGAACGTGCAAATGGGGCATATTTTTGGGATGTAGATGGAAATCAATATATTGACTACTTAGGAGCTTACGGACCGATCATTACCGGACATGCTCATCCTCATATTACTGAAGCAATTACGAAAGCAGCTCAGAATGGAACATTATACGGTACACCAACTGCTTTGGAAAACAAGTTTGCTAAAATGCTTAAACAAGCAATGCCAGCAATGGATCGTGTCCGCTTCGTTAACTCAGGTACAGAAGCCGTTATGACGACCATTCGTGTTGCCCGCGCGTACACTGGACGAGATAAAATCATCAAGTTCGCAGGTTGTTATCACGGCCATTCAGATCTAGTACTCGTCGCAGCTGGCTCTGGTCCTTCAACGCTCGGAAACCCAGACTCAGCTGGTGTTCCAAAGAGCATTGCACAAGAAGTGATCACCGTACCATTTAATGATCCTGAAGCATTTGCCGAAGCAATTGACAAATGGGGTGACCAGACAGCTGCTGTACTCGTTGAACCAATCGTTGGAAATTTCGGCATCGTTGAGCCTGTTGAAGGATTCCTTGAACATGTGAATAAGTTGACACACAAAGCTGGTGCGCTCGTTATTTATGATGAAGTCATTACAGCGTTCCGTTTCATGTACGGCGGTGCTCAAGATATGTTAGGAATCGAACCAGATTTAACTGCTTTAGGAAAAATAATTGGTGGCGGATTACCAATTGGGGCTTACGGTGGTAAAAAGGAAATTATGGAGCAAGTAGCGCCACTTGGCCCTGCTTATCAAGCTGGTACGATGGCAGGTAACCCTGCATCAATGGCAGCAGGGATCGCTTGTTTAGAAGTATTACAAGAAAAAGGAATCTATGAAGAACTTGATCGATTAGGCGGGATATTAGAATCAAACATCGCAAACCTAGCAAGCAAATATCATATTCCGATTACGATCAATCGCCTAAAAGGTGCACTAACTATTTATTTTACAACAGAAACAATTACTAACTATGAACAAGCTGAAAATACTGATGGTGAGATGTTCGCGAAATTTTTCAAACTTATGCTTAATGAAGGAATTAATCTTGCTCCATCAAAATATGAAGCTTGGTTCTTAACAATCGCACATACAGAAGACGATATTAACAGAACAATAGAGGCAGTTGAACGTGTATTTAAATCCATGAATAATGAATAAAAATGCATAAATTACTCTTAGTAGGTAAAGTGAATTTACCTACTTTTTTATATTTTTTACCTTGAAAACGCTTTCATTAAAGGCTCTATTAGCACCTAGTTCTAATTTTCAAACAACATATAAATGAATGTTATATCCAAAAAAATGAATAAATAATTGATTTTCTTCTTATATCATGATAATATTAAGTTTAGAATTCTGAAAATTGCGTTTTTCTAATTCTCATTTCCCCTAACTAATTCGCTAGTTTTCCCCTCAAATATAGAGAACAATATCCTACAGGAGGTGACGGCCATTATTGGCCAAATATATGAAAAAAAAGTGGAGTCCAGCGTCATTTGAAAATTTCAACAGTATTGAACATGATTCTTGCGGAATTGTATCTTGCATTGAGAAACAACAAGTACCAACGAAAAAGAATATTGACAACTGTATTAACGCACTCGTCACAATGAATCACCGAGCAGGTTTTATTAACGGTGAAGGTGACGGTGTAGGTATTCATATTGACATCCCTATTGCGCTTTGGAAAGAAAAGCTTTCAAAAGAAAACCTCGATGCATCATTAGTTGACCGTAACGATTTCTCAGTAGGTCATTTCTTCTTAAACAAATCAAGTAATATCGAAAAAAAGCGTGCCATTATTGACCAACTATTTTCTAAATATGGACTGAACGTCATTTTCGAAACAGATAAAGTTACAAACTCCAATGCATTAGGTCCACTTGCAAAACGTGAAGAACCAGTTTTTTGGCAAGTTGCCTTCATCTCTAATGCCAATGAAACTGAATTATCGAAGAAATTATTCGAATTAACGATTGAAATTGAACAAGATCAAGAAGTCCACGTAGCATCTCTAAGTAACCATCATGCTGTTTATAAAGTAATGGGAGCAGGGGATATATTACCAAAATTCTATGCTGATTTAGCAAATGAAAAAGTTGCATCTACGATGACACTTGGTCACAATCGCTATTCTACAAATACTGCTTCTAACTTCTTCCGAGTGCAACCATTTAGTGTAATTGGGCACAACGGAGAGATTAATACAATTTCAAAGCTTCGTGATGAAGCTGAAATGGTTGATGTACCACTAACACACGGTGGTAGTGATTCACAAGACTTAGATCGTACACTCCATACTTTTATCTCACGTGAAGGGTACAGTTTATTTGAAGCAGCAGATATTTTGTTCCCACCAATTATTAATGAAATCAAATCATATCCAAACCATTTACAAGATTTATATACTTACATTCGAGAAGCATGGGGACACTTTGCACAAGGGCCTGCAGGAATCATTTCACGCTTCAATGATGAAGCGGTTTTCAGTGTCGATTCACTCGGTCTTCGTCCAGTCTGGAAGCTAGAAACAGAAAGTTCTTATCTATTCTCTTCTGAACCTGGTATCCTTCCTTCTAGTGAATATACAGGTGAACCGAAACCATTTGCTCCAGGGGAAAAGGTCGGGCTGAAATGGAAAGAAGATGGAACAATCAAAGTCTACGATCATCATGACTACCAAGCTGAAGTGTACAAGCGTATGAATGATCGTCTTCTCATTTCTGATAGTCGAGCACGTTTGACACCACCTACCTATGAACAAAATATTGTCGAGCCTTCTGTGTCAAATGTTCACAATGGCCAGTATGCAGCATTCGGCTGGGAACGAGAGCAAATTCAGCTTGTAGAACAGATGGCCGAAAAAGGGGCAGAACCGATCCGTTCACTCGGTCATGATGCATCTCTAGCTGCCATTAACAGTGGCAGACAAAATATCGCAGATTACATTAAAGAAAGTGTTGCTGTCGTGACAAATCCTGCTATTGACCGTGATCGTGAAGCAGAACACTTCTCAACACGTACAATTTTAGGTAAACGACCTTCACTGTTTCAAGCTGATGATTCCTATCAAGTTATCGAATTAAATTCACCAATTTTAATTGAAGGTAAGGCAGGTAATCAACTTGCTAAGGAGCTTGAACAACCTTCTTACACTCAATTACTAGATTCAATGAATACTAATAATTTGGCAAAAGTCATTTCAGTTACATTTACAGAAGACGAAACCGTTCCAGAAGCAATTGAGCGTTTAATTAATGAAACTGAGCAAGCAATTGACAATGGAGCTAACTTCATCATTTTAGATGATACAAACGCTCATACTAGTGGAAACTTATGGCTAGATCCTATGCTTGTAACATCCGCAATTGATCAAGGCCTTGTCGACAAGAATAAACGTCGTAACTGTGCGCTGATTCTACGTTCTGGTGCATTACGTTCATTACATGATTTGATTGTCGCATTCGGTCTTGGTGCTGACGCGCTTAGCCCATATTTAATGTTCACTACTGTACATGAAGACGACGACTTAACACCTTCAAAGAACTTGTTTAATGCTCTTAATAAAGGCTTAGAAAAAGTCATTTCAACGATTGGAATTCATGAACTGCGTGGATATGATCGCCTCTTCTCTTCAATCGGCTTGAATGAAGACATAGCTAATACTTTGAAAATCGTTAATTTCTTCGGCTCGTCTGAACTAGAATACAACTTTACTACTATGAAAGAAGATAGCTTAAAACGTGCCGAAGATTATTCAAACGAGCAAACACGTCCAGGAAAAACGTTCCACGTTCTGCCACGTATTTGGAAATCGATTGGTGAAATGGCTCGCTCTGGTTCATATGAAGAATATCGTGAGAAAGTTAGTAACATTGAAGATAAGAATCCTACTACTATTCGTCATTTAACAGGTCTGAAAGAATCGGATACACCGATTGAGCAAGATTCAGTTGATATTAGTATCGCAGAACACGACTTACCATTTATCATCAGTTCAATGTCATTCGGTTCTCAAAACGAAACTGCATTCCGTTCTTATGCTGAAGCAGCTGACCGTTTAAATATGATTAGTTTGAACGGTGAAGGTGGAGAAATTAAAGACATGCTCGGTAAATATCCGAAAACACGTGGACAACAAGTCGCATCAGGACGTTTCGGTGTGAATGCTGAGTTATTAAACTCTTCCAACCTATTAGAAATTAAAATCGGCCAAGGTGCAAAACCAGGTGAAGGTGGTCACTTACCTGGCTCTAAAGTAACAGCAAAAATCGCAGAAGCACGAAATGCTACGATTGGGTCTGACTTAATCTCACCTTCAAATAACCATGATATTTATTCAATTGAAGACCTTGAACAAATGATTTCAGAATTAAAAACGGCAAATGATCAGGCTAAGGTTATCGTTAAAGTTCCTATCGTTCCGAACATCGGTACAATCGCTGTTGGTATTGCAAAGGCTGGAGCTGACATGATCAATCTTAGTGGTTTCGATGGCGGTACAGGTGCTGCACGTGTACACGCATTGCAAAATGTAGGACTTCCAGTTGAAATTGGTGTTAAAGCTGCACACAACGCTCTTCTGGAAGCAGGTATGCGCCATAATGTTGAACTTTGGGCTGATGGTGGTTTAAAAAGTGCCGAAGACGTCTTAAAAGTAATGTTGCTCGGAGCGAACCGTGTAGGTTTTGGAACACTATCTATGGTTGCAGTAGGCTGTACAACGTGCCGAGGCTGTCATTTAGATACATGTCATGTTGGCATAGCAACACAAATCGAATCAGAAGCACAGGCGAAAGAACACGGCCTACGCCGTTTTGTACCACGTCAATACGCACCTTCAGTTGAAGGTTTGATGAACTTATTCACAGCTTTCGGCAACGAATTGAAATCTCTCGTTGGCTCGCTAGGCTTTGATAACTTACAAGATGTTGTTGGTCGCTCTGATCTATTAGAGCAAACACGGGGTATTGAACAAATGAATTTGAATAAACTACTTGAACGTCTTGACATTGAAAACCTCGTGAAACAAGAAGTAGCTTCAGCACTAGACGAAGAAAAGCTAGCAGTTGCTTTAGCAGCAGGAGCAGAGTACTTGGATTACGAAGTAAATGAATTGAACACATCTCGTGAATTTATCGGTGTAACCTCTGAACAACGTGTTCTTGGTGGTCGTGTCTCCTGTCACCGTGTTCGTGGAAAGCTAGATGGTTCTTACCGAAAGCTCCCAGATATTTCGCTGAAATACTTGGAAGGCTCGATTCCAGGTAACGGCTTAGGTGCTTATAACACAGACGGAATTGACATTCATGTTGTTGGTGGTGCACAAGACGGTATTGGTAAAACTGCTTTCGGTGGCGGAATCTTCATCTTCAAAGCTAAAGGAAAGAATGGTCATTACTTTAACGGATCTGTAGGTAAAGGATTCGGTTATGGCGCTCAAAAAGGGTCACTATTCATCCAAGGAAATGCAGATTCTCGTGCAGGTATTCGCTTATCAGGTGCTGATATGTTAATCGGTGGACGCATTACAAAACCAATTCCAAAACAGGAACATGGAAATATTGGTATAAATGCGAATATTAAAGGATTTGCATTTGAATATATGACAAATGGGCGAGGACTTGTTCTCGGTGACCCAGGTCCTTGGATCTGTGCGGGTATGACTGGTGGTGTCATCTATGTACGTCATCAACCTGAAATGGGCTTAACGAAAGAAGCACTTCAACGTCGTATTGCAAAAGGTGCAAAAGTAGCCATCCAACCACTTGGTAATAAAGGCAGAACAGATGTAACAGAAATGCTTGATAACTATGTTGCGTCATTAAGAAAATACAACCAAGTTGGAGAAGCAGATACTGTAGAGAAATTACTCGAAAACCTTGAAGATAACTTCCTGCAAATTATTCCTGAGAAAGAACAAGCAGATCCATCAATCGCAACGGAATAATATAAGAACTGTGAAGCTTTTAACTCACCTTAGGCATGTTTGAGAAGATCACCAAATCATAAAGATTATTTATTATATTGAAAAAGGACAGTCCGTTTTAATTTCGGCTGTCCTTTTTCATATTCGTCTCTTTTTCGACATTACTATTAAATATAGATTAATCATCTTGATTGTTGTATTAAAACGTTGTATAGTACCATACATAATTACTGATTCTACCATCATCTACAATGATGATCGTAAGAAATGAAAGGAAATAAAACCTACATTATGAAACTAGGTGCGCGCATTTTAAAAACTGGTATTGCGATAGCATTAGCCATCTATTTAGCCACTATCATAGGTGTACAGTCACCTGTTTTTGCAGGTATTGCTGCAACCTTTGCTATACAGCCGTCTATCTATCGAACATACCAAACAATGCTCGAACAAATCCAGGCAAATTTCATAGGTGCGTTCTTTGCAATTATTTTCGTTTGGACACTTGGAAATGATCCGATTGTAATAGGATTGACTGCTATAATTGTTATTTCAATCAATCTTCGCTTAAAAATCGAATCAACGATTCCAATCGCACTTGTAACGGTTATTGCCATCATGGAAAGCCCGACAGATGATTTTATCATTTATGGTCTTACACGCTTTGGTACAATTATGCTTGGTGTTGGAGCATCATTCATTGTCAACCTTATCTTTATCCCACCTAAATATGAAACAAAATTGTATTATAAAATCCAAGATAATACGAAAGATATCATTCAATGGATTCGTGTTAGTACCCGTCATGCTTCTGAATATACAGTTATTAAAGAAGAGCTCGTTCGTCTTAAAGAAAGCTTAATGAAACTTGAAAATCTATATTTGTTGTACAAAGAAGAACGTATGTATTCGCGTAAGAAACTCTATACCAAAGGAAGGAAGCTCGTTTTATTCCGTCAAATGTTGCTTAGTACAAACCGAGCATTAGAAATACTGAGGAAATTACATCGGCATGAAAATGAGTGGTTGCACCTTCCTGACACGTTACAATCATTAATTAAGGACTCACTTGACTCTTTACTTGTCTATCATGAACAAATGATTTTCAAATATGCCGGGAAAATTCGCTCACAATCTACATCTGAAGTCATGATTGATAGCTCTGAATATAAAAAATGTTTAACAGCAGAATATATGAAACTATATGAACAAACTGAACAAAACGATGAACAGCTTCTTACTGCATTTTCACTTATTGCAGGCATTATTGATTACTATGACCAACTGAAACATTTAGATAAATTAATAGATAGCTTCCAAACGTATCATAAAACAGAAAACGAAGTACACATCCATCAAAAAGAAGAAAACTAATAAAGAAGGTACAATCCTAATTTGGATTGTACCTTCTTTATTATTAACTCTTCATACGTGGATCTAATGCATCTCGTAAGCCATCACCCATTAAGTTAAACCCTAATACCGTTAACATAATCGCAAGACCTGGGAAGATCATTGTCCATGGTGCATCAATTAAGTATTGCTTTGAGTCAGCAAGCATTTTTCCCCACTCTGCTTCAGGGGGCTGTGCTCCGAGTCCTAAGAAACCTAACGCTGCACACTCAATAATCGCTGTCGCAATCGCTAATGTCCCTTGAACGATGATTGGAGCCATGCTGTTCGGTAAAATATGATTGAAAAGAATACGTGAATCTTTCATACCGATTGCCTTCGCTGCCATAATATACTCTTCTTGTTTAACACTCAATACTTTTGATCGAATTAAACGTCCAAAGTTTGGTACGTTAATAATTGCAATTGCAATTAAAGCATTTTGTAACGATGGACCTAATACAGATACGATTGCAATCGCAAGTAAGATACTTGGAAATGCAAGCATAATATCGAAAATTCGTGAAATAACTGTATCGACCCATTTTCCATAATACCCTGCAATAATTCCAAGTGCACAGCCCATTACAATTGAGCCTAGAACTGCGAAGAAACCTACCCACAAGGAGATACGTGCACCATACATGATCCGTGATAAAATATCACGACCAAAATCATCTGTTCCGAGCCAATAATCAGCTGACGGAGGTAACAAACGATTCCCTAATGCGATCTCATTTTCTGTTTGTGGTGCAATAAAAGGCGCTAATATAGCAATTAAGACAAAGAACAATACAATAAATGCCCCTACAAGCGCAATTTTATTTTTTCGAAAGCTGTTCCATGCTTCTTTCCAAGGGGAAATGACTTTCTCTTCTTCAACAATTGGAATTGTGGAGTTGTTTTTAGCTAGCTCAGCCATTTGTTTCCCTTCCTTTCTATACTTTCAACTCGGTTAATGAATTAAAAATGTGAAAGTATAAGCGCAACTTAGCATTCATGACTTTTCATAACCGTTTATACGAAACTAAGATTGCTATTAATTATATTTGATACGAGGGTCAACCGCTGCATAGAGTAGGTCAACAATCAAATTAATCATGACAAAGATAAATGCTACTATTAAAATTCCTGATTGAATAACTGGATAATCACGATATCCAATTGCATCATAGATGTAACGACCAATTCCTGGCCATCCAAAGATCGTTTCTGTCAATATCGCTCCACCTAATAGCAGACCCATTTGTAGACCGATAACTGTTAAAACTGGGATTACAGCATTTTTCAATGAATGTTTATAAACAACCCAGAACATCTTCATTCCCTTAGCTCGTGCAGTACGAATATAATCTGAACGCATTACTTCAAGCATGCTTGAACGAGTCATACGAGCAATAATTGCCATCGGAATGGTACCTAGTGCTACACCCGGTAAGATTAAATGTTTAAGAACCTCAACAAACTGATCAGTCCTACCATTTATCAATGTATCTACTAAATATAAATGAGTGACAGCTTCAACTGGATCACGTACTGATTCTCTTCCTGTAGATGGCAACCAATCTAGGTTTATTGCAAAGATCCATTGCTCCATAAGACCAAGCCAGAAAATCGGCATTGATACACCAACTAGAGCAAATACCATCGCTGTATAATCAAACCAAGAGTTTTGGAACCATGCACTAATAATCCCTGCATTTACGCCAACAACAATTGCAATCAGCATTGCTATAAACGATAATTCAATCGTTGCTGCTAAGTACGGCCAGATTTCACCACTAATTGGTGAGTTTGTCCGAATTGATTCACCTAGATCACCTGTTAATAACCCTCTTAAATATTCCACATATTGAATATACCAAGGCTGGTCTAAACCCAGCTTCTTATTTAGAGCCTCAATGGCTTCTTGGGTAGCTTGTTGCCCCAAGATTACTTGCGCGGGGTCGCCTGGAATGGCACGAATGAGGAAAAATACGATTAAGGACATCCCGAGTAATACGGGGATAAGCATTAGAAGTCTGCGTATCGTGTATGCAAACATGCTGAAACACCTCTGTTCCTGCTTTTTTCTTAAAATTTTATAAGATTGTTTTTGTTGATAGCATTATGAATCTATTATGTTATGAATAAAGGGGAGTAAGAATACTCCCCTTTATCCAGCAGTTAATCTTATTTCAGGTCAACTGTTGTTAATTTATCTGTTCCAGTTGGATGTGGAACGAATCCTTCTACATTTGCTTTACCTGACAATAATGGCGTAGAGTGTACAAGCGGAATCCAAGGTGCATCATCATGGATGATTTCTTGTGCTTGCTTGTAAAGCTCATTACGCTCGTCTTGGTTAGGATTTTCTTGTGCTGCAATTAAAATATCATGCAACTCATCGTTGCTGTAGTACGAGTAGTTGTTGCTTCCGATGTTATCTTTATCAAGTAATACGTATAAGAAGTTATCCGCATCACCGTTATCACCAGTCCAACCTAATAAGAATGCGTCAGCTTCACCATCACGAGCTTTGTCAAGATATGTTGCCCACTCGAATGAAACGATTTCAGCTTTTACACCGATTTGTGCAAAGCTTGCTTGTAATACTTCAGCTACTTTCTTTCCATCAGGCATGTATGGACGTGGTACAGGCATTGCCCATAGTTCCATTGTGAAACCGTCAGCATATCCAGCTTCAGCAAGTAATGCTTTCGCTTTCTCTAAGTCATATGGGTATGCTTCAATTGCATCGTTATATCCTTCAACTGAAGGTGGCATTGCGTTCTTTGCTGGTTCTGCAAGACCTGCATAGAATGCATCAATTAGACCTTGCTTATCAACAGCATGGTTCAACGCTTGACGAACTAACTTGTTCGCAAGTGGAGAATTAGGATCTTTCATCGTAAGACCTAAGTACCCAACGTTCATAGATGGACGTTTGAATAATTGTAGGTCACTATTAGACTCAATTGACGTTTTATCACTTGGGTTCAAACCATCAACAAGGTCAACTTCACCAGTTACTAATGCATTTAGACGTGCTGAGTTATCAGGAATTGATTGATAGATAACACGATCAAGCTTCGGATATCCATCCATCCAGAAATCTTCATTTTTCTCTAGAACAACACGATCGTTACGCTTCCATTCTACAAACTTGAATGGACCTGTACCGACTGGATTTTCATTAAATGTATCACCGTATTTTTCAAGTGCTGCTGGACTAGCAATTGCAAATGGTACCATTGCTAAGTTTTTCAAGAATGGCGCTTGTGCACGCTTCAACTTAAATTCAACTGTTAACTCATCAACAGCTGTCACTGAATCAATTACGTGACCTTCATCACCTTTGAATCCACCAAACATTGACGCGTAATAATAGAACTGATCTTTCGTTCCATTCATCCAGCGATCAAAGTTTGTAACAACAGCATCTGCATTGAAGTCAGTGCCGTCATGGAACTTAACACCTTCACGAAGCTTAAGTGTATAAGTTAACCCTTCATCTTTAACATCCCACTCAGTAGCAAGACCTGGTTGGATCGTTGTATCTTGCTCACCATATTCAATTAATGTATCAAAGATTTGTTTCGTAACTTTGAATGACTCTCCATCTGTTACAGCGATTGGATCAAGCCCTACAGAATCTCCACCTCGACCAAAAACTAAAACTTTGTCTCCACCTGCTGGTGCTTCTGCTTCAGCTGGTGCTGTCGTTTCTTCTTTTGTTTCTCCTTCAGTAGGTGCTCCCGCTTCTTCTCCACCACTCTTGTTGGAATTACATCCAACTAAAGCTAATGAAAGAAGCAAGACTAGAAAAAGAGACATAAGTAATCCTTTTTTCTTCATACATTCCCCTCCTAATAAATTTATGATTTATACTTATCTCACACACTACCCTTTATCGTTAAAAAGGTGGCATGCGACATAATGCCCTTCTTCAATCTCTCTAAATTCCGGTCTATCTGTTTTACAAATATCCATACATTCGCTACAACGTGTATGGAATGCACACCCCGTTGGTGGGTTAGATGGACTCGGAATATCTCCAGTTAAATATTTGCGCTCCATTTCAAAATCTGGATCAGGAATCGGTACAGCAGACAATAATGCCTGTGTATATGGATGCATTGGTTTTTGATACAATGCCTCACTATCAGCAAGCTCGACCATTCGTCCAAGGTACATGACCGCTACACGATCACTAATATGACGAACAACCCCTAAATCATGCGCAATAAATATATACGTTAAGTCAAATTCCTTCTGCAAGTCTTCCATCAGATTCAACACTTGTGATTGAATCGATACATCCAGTGCGGACACTGGTTCATCTGCAATGATAAGTTTAGGACGTGTCATTAACGCACGAGCAATCCCAATACGTTGACGCTGTCCTCCACTAAATTGGTGAGGATAACGCTTTGCATGATAACTGCTTAATCCAACGACTTCTAACAGTTCTCGAACTTTTTTCTTTCGTTCCTTTGCATTACCCATACCGTGTACAATTAATGGCTCTTCTAAAATACGCTCAACAGTATGACGAGGATTTAACGATGCGAATGGATCTTGAAACACCATTTGCATGTCTCGTCTAACCTTTCTCATATCACTTGCAGAAAGGTCTGTAAGCTCTTTATCATCGAAGACAACCTTACCTTCTGTCGGATCAATTAAACGCATTAATAGACGCCCCGTTGTTGATTTCCCACATCCTGATTCACCAACAATTCCTAACGTCTCACCTTTTTTCACCGAAAAAGAAATACCATCAACGGCCTTAACTTCACCAACTTGACGTTGCAAAATCCCTCCAGTAATCGGAAAGTGCTTCTTCAAATTATCAACTTTCAGTAACGTTTCACTCATGCTTGTACACCCTCTTGCTGTTCATCATGAAGGAAACAACGTACTCTATGTCCTTCATCGACTTGATAAAGATCTGGTGTCTCGTTATAACAGCGATCAAATGCATGTTCACAACGTGCTGCAAAACGACACCCTTGCTTAATCGAACCTGGCTTTGGTACATTACCTGGTATCGAATAAAGCCTGTCCACTTTTGTTCGCATATCTGGTACAGACTTAATTAATCCAACCGTATATGGATGCTTTGGATCTTTAAATATTGTTCGTACATCCGCTTCTTCAACAACTTTACCTGAATACATGACAACAATTCGTTGACAAACCTCAGCTACAACACCTAAATCATGTGTGATCATCATGACTGCTGTATTTAATTCTTTATTCAGATTTTTCATTAACTGTAAAATTTGCGCTTGAATTGTTACATCTAATGCTGTTGTTGGTTCATCCGCAATAAGCACTTTCGGGTCACAGACCATTGCCATCGCAATCATTACACGTTGACGCATCCCTCCAGAAAGCTGGTGTGGATAGTCATCAATTAATTCTTCTGCACGAGGTAAACCAACAAGTTTCAACATCTCAATTGCTCTTGCTCTTGCTTTCTTTTTATCCCATTTATTATGCAAACGAATTGCTTCAATCAATTGATTTCCAATTGTGAAGACTGGATTTAACGATGTCATTGGTTCTTGGAAGATCATCGCGATTTCATTTCCACGAATCTCTCTCATTCGTTTTTCCGATACTTTCGTTAAGTCTTCATCTTTAAATAATATTTTCCCACCTACAATTTTCCCCGGTGGACTTGGTACAAGTCCCATCACTGATAGAGAAGTTACACTTTTCCCACAGCCAGACTCACCAACAATCCCTAGAATTTCACCTTCATTTATATGAAAATCTACATTGTCAACTGCAGGGACTTCTCCGTCATCTGTGAAGAAAGTCGTTCTTAAGCCTTGTACATCTAAAACAGGACTTTTACTCACAAAATCTCACCCTCTCAAACTACCAGATGTCAATAACCTATTCCTGTCTCACTTTTATTCTCTAATTATTATGACATTTCAAAAAGAAATTTACAATAATAATTTTTAGAAAATTCGTTTTTTAAGATAATTTTCATATTTTACAAACGTGTTACAATCCCGTTATCTCCAATGTTTCGACATTATTATGGAAGAAATTATCCAACTAAATTATAATTTTCTACTTTTATACAATAATAAAAACACCCAGAAATCCCTCTAGGTGTTTAGTCGTATCGCTATTTCATTTTCAACTGGATCTTCTAGTTGCTGAACACGGAATAAATCGTAATAACCTCCGCGCTCTCTCATTAATTGTTCATGTGTACCTACTTCTTTTATTTCGCCATCTTCCATCAACACGATTCGATCTGCATGTGTGATTGTTGCAAGTCGATGTGCAACGATGAAGGTCGTGCGGTCTTTTGCTAGTTTCTCTAGAGCCTCTTGGATAAGATGCTCGCTCTCAAGGTCAAGTGCAGAAGTTGCCTCGTCTAAAATCAATAAAGGCGGATTCTTCAAAAATACTCGCGCTATTGCAACACGCTGCTTCTGACCTCCAGAAAGTTTGACACCTCTTTCCCCAACTTTCGTATCGTATCCCTCTGGTAACTGCATAATGAAGTCATGAGCGTTTGCAGCCTTTGCAGCTTCAATTACTTCTTCATCACTCGCTTTTGGGTTACCCATCATAATATTCATTTTTACAGACTCACTAAATAGAACCGTATCTTGTAGAACCATTCCAAGCTTATCACGCAATGAACGCACCTTATAGCTTCGTATATCTGTCCCATCTAATAATATTTGTCCATCAGTAACGTCATAAAACCGTGGCATTAAGCTTATAAGCGTTGACTTACCGCCTCCACTCATCCCTACAAATGCAATCGTTTCACCACTGTTTACCTTAAGGTTAATATCTTTTAATACATCTGCATTCTCTTCATCATATCGGAATGACACACGGTTAAAGGTGATATTACCGTTCACCTTTTCTAATTTTGTCGCATCTTCTCGATCAACAATATCATATTTTTCATCGATGAATTCAAATACTCGATCCATTGATGCAATCGATTGTGTTAACGTCGTTGATGAATTCACGAGTCTTCGAAGCGGACCATACAAACGATCCATATAGGCAACGAATGCCACCATCGTACCAACAGATAAACTTTGTGTAATAACTAGATAACCTGCAGACGCAATGACGATTAACGGAGCGATATCTGTAATCGTATTGACAACTGCAAATGTCTTTGCATTCCAACTCGTATGTTCTAACGCCTTGTTTAAGAAGTTCTCGTTTTGCTCGTTAAATTTCTCTTGTTCATAATCCTCGAGTGCAAAACTTCGAATGACAGGCATCCCTTGTACACGCTCATGCAAATGACCTTGAACTTGTGCTAACGCTTGTGAACGCTTGCGAGTTAAAGCTCGAAGCTTACTATAAAAGAATTTAACCGAAAATCCATATAAAGGAAATAGAATAACCGCAGCAATTGTTAACTTCACGTCTAATGTCAACATAATTGCAATTGCGATTATGATCGTCATCATATCGAGCCACAAATTCATTAAACCAGTAATAACAAATGATTTTGTTTGCTCCACATCATGGATCACTCTTGATATAACTTCTCCAACCTTCGTATTTGAATAATATTTCAAACTTAGCTTTTGAATATGTGAAAACAAATGTTCACGGATATCAAATAATACTTTACTACCCGTCCACTGTGCATAATATTGACGATAATATTCAACAGGTGGTCGTAATATGAAAAAGACGACAAATGAGCCGCCCATAATGAAATATAGCTGGTGTAGTTTTTCATCTACTGTCAAACCTACCCCATTCACAATATCATCAACAACATATTTTAAAATCAATGGCATTAATAGTGGAATACTAAATTTAATAATTCCAATAGCTACTGTGATGATAATTTGCTTTCGATACGGACGAACAAACTGCATATATCTTGAAATACTACTCAGAAGTTTTCACTCCTTTCTCTAACGAACTACTAATTAAAGAAAAAGAAAACCTGTGTAACACAGGCATACTTTTCTCATCTGAATATTTGCGTTTATCCATTACCTTATCATGAACGAAATGTTAAAAAGTACTCATACCAATCATCAACAAAGCCTGGCGCAAATGGTCCTTTCCGTTGTTGTATCCAAGTAATTAATGTTTTCATATTTCGATTCAATATTTCATCAATCGCTGCTGGATACTGCATTTGTTCCTTATGCAGCACATACTCATCTTCATCTAAAATTGTGTAGGTCATATCAGGGTAAACTTTTACATCTAAATCATAATCAATATATTTTAGAATCCCTTTGTCCCACGTAAATGGCGAACTCAAATTACAGTAATAATAAATTCCATCCTGTCTAAGCATTCCAATAACATTAAACCAATGCTCAGCATGGAAATAACAAATCGCTGGTTCTCTTGTCGTCCACGTTCGCCCATCAGATTCGTATACTTCTGTTTTATCATTACCCCCAATCGCCATCTGAGTTGTTCCTTTTAACAGTGTCGTCTCCTTCCATATTCGATGAAGTGTACCGTTATGTTTATAACTTTCTATTTTAATTTTACTACCTGAATTGGGGACATTCATCATTATCTCCTTTCCGCATTAATCGAAAAACTTATCTAATCCATTTTCTTATTATTATAACGGTTCACATACATTTTTAAAACAAAACTGTATGTCAATAACAAAACAACTATCAAAACACCGAATTACTTTATGGAAATTCTTCTACAAAAAAGTTACTTACACTAATAAGCCGTCATGTTCTCTCTTTATTTAAATACCTTTAAAGCTTAGGTTTTTTTAATAATGAGCTAATGTACTAAGAAGTAATTAATATATTGATATTGTAATATTCCATCTAACTTTAATTACATCATGCAAATTCAATTTCTTGTTTTATTCAATTTATGATGTATAATAGATTTATAATCTTATATCGATCTATCTTCGGGGCAGGGTGAAAATCCCGACCGGCGGTGATGAAGCAGATTTTTTTGTTTCTTAGTCCGTGACCCGACTACGTTATCGTAGGCGGTGGACCTGGTGAAACTCCGGGACCGACAGTGAAAGTCTGGATGGGAGAAGATGGCGGCGCTAATTTTGGGTACCTATTACCCTTAATTTGTCGTGCAAAATAAACCAATCCTTTAGCCCTCAACAAAACGGTTAAAGGTTTTTTTATTATATGCACGAACGATGAGTGCCTGCTCATTCTACCGGGTGGAGAGATAAATATCTGGAGAAAAAGGAGTACTGTAGAATGAGTACAAATCGTAAGAAACGTATGTCAACAAGGAAACTCGTGTCATTATCATTATTAGGCAGTGTATCATTTGTTTTAATGCTTTTGAACTTTCCAATACCGGGACTGCCACCGTATTTGAAACTTGACTTTAGTGAAATACCTGCGTTGCTGGCAGCAATCATTTTTGGTCCAGTAGCTGGGATTATCGTTGAAGGTCTTAAAAACACACTTTATTATTTAGCATATGGAAGTGGCGTACCTGTAGGGGAAATTGCAAACTTTATCTCAGGCGTCATCTTTATCGTTCCTGTTGCATTTATCTACCATCGTCTTAAATCAAAACGTTCATTAATTGGTGGATGTTTAATCGGAACGGTAAGCACGATTATTCTTATGTCTATCTTAAATTATTACTTACTATTACCTGCATATACATGGTTCCTCGGTTATGATGCGATGAGCCACTCTGTTAAAATAACTACTATTACAATAGGGATCATTCCTTTTAACGCAATTAAAGGAATCGCGGTTATGGCGTTATTTATCCCACTTTTTACAAAATTACAACCTTGGATTGAAAAACAACGCTCTATAGCCTAATAAATGAAAACGCGTCTAACTCTTGTAATGAGAAAGACGCGTTTTTTTGTACATTAATGAGCTGGGTTTTGGCCTTGAGTAGATGCTTGTTGCTTATGTTGCTCAGCTTGAGCATTTTGCTGTTGCACTTCATGTACATCAGTTTGTGTACTCATCCCATATTGTTGCTGTTGTTGTTGCTGTTGTTGCTGTTGCTGCTGTTGGCCAGCAGATTGTTGAGCTTGAGCAGATTGAGCGTTTTGTTGCTTAACATGCTGGACATTTGTACCAGATGTCGTTTGATTTGGCTGTTGTTGATTGTAGTTAGCCATCATTATCACCTCCGCGTTCATTAATGTAACCATATCATTATGACGTTATTCCTCGATTATTTAATTCATATTTTTTCCAACTGGATAGAAAATCACTTACTCGAATAAACTAATTTTAATGTGATTTAGAGAAGAGTCGAACTGACAATGTAGCTTTTCCCGGACGATTTGAACAAACTTTAGTATTTTGACATTTGTAATTTGAGGAGGAAATTCATATGTATGTAGGAAGAGATATGACTGAACTATCCATGACAGCTAAGCAAAATTGGAAGGACAGTGAGCTTCAATATTTTCACCATGCCCTGCAGCAAATTATGCCTTACTTAAATGTCGAGGGCGCAACGATTCACCGAGAAATTGTGAAAGAAATTGAAGCACGCGGTGGGTTAATGCGTACTGAAGCAACATGGACAAACGGCACACGTGTTACGTATGACTAAACCCGGACATTTTTCTCTGTCCGGGTTTAGTCGTTAAGAATGTATTCAATAATTTTCTGATGTGATACTGGAAACGGATAGTCTCTTAATTGATCTCTGTTAACGAAGCATTCTCCTTCTATCTGACTTATTTCATCAGTAGTTTCCGCCTCGTACACCTTGATATTCCAAATTAGATGTGAAAAGACATGTTTAATGTTCAAAGCATGTTTTGTGATGTTCACCTTAATATTAAAATCTTCTTCTATATATGCTTTTAACTGGTCAACCTGTGTTTCACTTTCAATTACCATCTCATGATTCGGAAATTCCCATAAATTTGCCAACAAACCTGTTGAAGGTCTACGACGAATTAAAAGTTCACCTTGAGAATTACGAAGAATTACCGCTGTCATCTCTAAAGACCTTGGTGGTTTTTTACGACTTTTAACTGGCAATTCAGCTTGTACGCCTTCGGAAAAGGCACGGCATTGCTCTCTAACTGGGCATAGTAAACAATTTGGTGTTTTAGGTGTGCATATTAGCGCACCCAATTCCATCAAACCTTGGTTAAAATCAGAAGGATGGTTTGTATCAATTAAAATACGGACAAGTTCTTCAAATAGCTTACGTGTTTTGGGCTTGGCAATATCGTCCCATATCGACATGATTCGTGAAAGAACACGCATTACATTTCCATCAACAGCAGGCTCAGGCTTACCATATGCAATACTTAACACCGCACCTTGCGTGTAAGGTCCGACTCCTTTTAACTGTCCAAATTGCTTAGGGTCTTCTGGTACTACGCCATCGTATTTTTCGTGAACCTCTTTCACGGCAGAATGTAAGTTACGCGCACGAGAATAATATCCAAGTCCTTCCCATGCTTTTAAAACTTTTTGTTCATCAGCTTCTGCTAATGCCTCTAACGAAGGAAAAAGTTCTAAAAATTGTTTATAATAAGGGATAACAGTATCCACTCGAGTTTGTTGTAACATAACCTCAGATATCCACACCTTATATGGTGTTTGGTTATGACGCCATGGTAAATCACGTTGTTCATTTTGAAACCATGTTACTAAATTATTACGAAAAGATTCGACTTCAAAATCTCTAATCCATTGTTGGTACATTTCATCTGTCAATGTCGCTTCCTCCATGCTAAATGTAGTGCCTTATTATCATAACACAGACTGAAGCTGGTATCGGTTTTTGACTAAGCAATAATGACTTGTACCTTTGATATAACCACACAATTCACCGAATAATGGGTGATTTGACATTTGTCGAATACGTCTAAAAGCATAATAGTGAGAATGAGTGGGAACTTCATACACTTCATAAAATTTTGCTTTATCGACATCATCAACATACCAGTCAATTAATGTTGCACCAAAATCTTTTGCTTTCAAAAAAATGGTCGACATCATATTCTCATATTGAATAACTTGCTCACGTTTGACATGATATTCAATAAATATAGTTATAGGCATATCTTTCCCTCCATTTTTGTAAAGGATAATAATTGATTCATACCGAAAAGAACTAAAAGGGTAGCGTTATCAAATAATAGATATCATTTCTAAGTATAAAGCTTGCTTTTTATGCGTTTTAGTCTAAAAGGAGGCTATCTTGATGGATACTGGCACACATCTTGTAATCGGAGTAGCGTTAGGTGGATTAGCAACACTTGATCCAGTAGCTGCTTCACATCCTGCCACATTAAATAGCATAATGATTGGTACAATTATTGGACAACAAGCTCCTGATTTTGATACGATCTTAAAATTTAAAAACAATGCTAAATATATTCGAAATCATCGAGGAATTACACATTCAATGCCAGCTGTATTGTTATGGTCACTGCTTATTACTGGGGTTATCTATTTCTTTTCACCTGATGCAAATATTACTCACTTATGGGGTTGGACATTAATAGCTGTAATCCTTCATGTTTTTGTCGACATTTTTAACGCATATGGGACACAAGCTCTTCGACCCTTTACAAAAAAATGGGTTGCACTAGGGATTATTAACACATTCGATCCGTTCATTTTCTTTATCCATATCGCTGGATTTATTATCTGGCGTTTCGGTGGGCAACCTGGAATTATTTTTGTCATAATTTATCTTATATTAATTGGCTATTATCTAATTAGGTGGTACACACAACATCGTGTTAAACAAGCAGTAAAACATAAGATACCGGATGCAACAAGAATCATTATTTCACCAACGATGCGTTATAACCGGTGGCATCTAGCAGTTGAGAATAAAACCCAATTTTTCGTTGCAAAAGCATATAATTATGACATCAACATTCTAGACGTATTTGAAAAAAAACCAATTCCTGACCTTCCTCTCATTCATAAGGCAAAAGAAGATGAGAACATTGCTGCTTTCTTATCCTTCTCACCCTTATATCGATGGGAAGTGACAGAATATAACGATCACTCTGAAGTTAGATTCATCGATCTTCGCTATAGAAGCAAAGACTACTACCCTTTCGTTGCTATCGTAAAATTAGATGAAGAACTAAATATTATTAGCTCATATACAGGTTGGATTTTTAGCGAAGATAAATTAATGAAGAAATTGGAATTAACATAAGCCCAAATGCAATAGAAAACAGCCTCCGATAGGAAGCTGTTTTCTATTGTATTAAACCTTCATCTTCTAATAAGTGCTTATATTTAGGATTGGTTGCAAGAAATTCATGAAGTCTTGGGCCATAATTACTGATCCAATGTCTGACGATTTGTTCTGTCATCTCTTGCCCTCGATATTTCCTTCCCGCCTTAGCACGCGTACTTTCAAAATCTTCCCACAAAATTTCTATCCATGTGCGTGCTTTATCATACGATAAAGACCGATTAACTTTCAGTAATTCTTCTGTTAATAACTCATACACTTCTTCCATCTTAATCACACCTCTTTGGTAAAAAGTCACGTTTTAACATGTGCATAGTTTATCGAGCGTTTTTCCATATTATTAGTAAGTGTTCATGTAAACAAACAACTTGAACACTGTGAAGGGAGCGAAAATGATGCGTAATAAAGAACAAGGATTTCCAGCACATCAAAAAATGAATGGTGAGCCTCGTGCAAAAGCTGAATATTCTTCAAAACGTGCAAATGGCACGATTAATACGAATCCGCAACAAAGAATGCGTCGCTCTAACCAAGAGTTCGGTGAACAAGATTAACTTTTCTATACACGAGAACTTGAACCTTCAATGTCAGTTCGTAATGGTACCATAGCCTAATCGATGATTTTCTAATTCATTTCAAACGGTTATTTGAAGTAGAACGTCTACCTTGAAGGAGGACATACTATGAATGTCAACAATAGCAACCATAGCCAAAACCGGAAGAAATTCTATGAAAACCGCTACGCTGATCCCTTCCAATCACCGAGAGCTAATCCAAAAAAAGCCTACCAACAAGTGAATGGTGAAACTCAGCAAAGTCAACAAAGCATTATTTTAGAAAATCAAACTCGAAAAAGGTCATAATGATGTAATAGCCAGAGAGGCAATTTGCCTACTCTGGTTTTATTAATAACGAGATTGGCACAGCTTCCTCTTGCTCAGCTCCGCCTACACGTTTTCCCCAAGCAAAAATACCGTTTAAATAATCGATTTTAAATCTTGAACCTGGGTCTTGCTCAATCTCATAAACCTCTCCAGGTAAGTAATCTTCAGGATTTAATAAATACGCCTTCGCAATTGATATCTTTCGTTCATAAACAGCAAATTCATTGACGATGCCTAATTGTTCTGCTTTACGTGCCTTCTCATGCAATTGTGCGATTTCTTGATTTAATTCGTAATGTGACATTGCACTATATCTCTTCTCCATTAAACTGCACTCCCAATTGTTCTTTTTTTCTTTCAGTATAAGAAAAAATCAATCGTTATACAATTCATCCACAATATCATTCTCTACATCAGATCGCAATAAAAAAAGACCCACCTGAGCCAGATGAGTCTTTAAATGCTTACAGAAAATAAATTAACACGAAACCGAGAATTCCTGATGTTAATGCGTAGAAGAACATTGGTCCAAGTGTAAAACGAATAATTTTCCCTTCACTACCAAGTAATCCAACAACAGAAGCTGCTGCAACTACGTTAAGAACACACACCATGTTCCCTGCATTCGCACCTAATACTTGAAGGGCAAGAATAACATTTGGTGATGCCTGTATTTGATCAGCAACACTAAATTGGAATAATGAGAACATCATATTACTAAATGTTGCACTACCAGAGATGAACGAACCGAGTGAACCAATAAATGGAGCAACTAGCGGCCATTTATCCCCAACTAATTCAGATACGAGAATCGCTAATTCCATTGGCATACTTAGTAAATCTGCCGCATTAACACCCGAATTAATAAAGATACGTACCATTGGTACAGCAAAACCTAAAGCAATCGCACTACCAACAATCGTTCTTGCTGATTCACCAAATGCCTCTTTAACTTCAGATGCATTCATTTTGTGAATAAAGATCGTTGCAATCACGACCGTTACGAAAATTGTCCCCGGCAAATATAACGGTTGGAACGATGTTGAGATTCCAGTACCTAAGATTTCATTCAATGATACATTGACACTAGTTAACCAGCCTTTAATCGGTAAAATATTTAATCTTGTTATAACTAATAAAATTGCGACTAAGATATATGGTACCCAAGCACGTTTTAAAGAAAGATTCTTTGTTGTTACTTGCTCTGTCTTCACTGTTTCAGACTTTTCTGTTTGCTTGAAATCCCATGCTTCTTCTGGAAGTAAGAATCCTTTCTTCGCAGCAGGTACAACAATAGAAAGCCCTACTAAACCACCAATAATTGAAGGGAATTCAGGACCAAGTAAGCTTGCTACGATCAATGCAGGGACTGTAAAGCTCAATCCAGCAAAGAGAGCAAATTTCCATATTTGTAATCCTTCTTTCCATGAACGGTTCTCACCGAAGAAACGTGTTAATAATGCGACTAGAATTAATGGAATAAACGTTCCAACAAACATATCGATTTGCATAGCTTGTACTGCAATTGTCTGCATGAATTCTGGCATAGGTGTTCCATCTAGAAATTGTTGAACTTGCGGTGCTACTGATGCACCTTCACGCAAACCTTGATCGACACCAACGATAACTGGTGTACCAACAGCTCCAAACGATACTGGGCTACTATCAGAAATTAAGGTTAATACAACTGCAGCTAACGGTGGGAATCCAAGTGCTACTAATAATGGTGCACCAATCGCAGCTGGTGTACCAAATCCCGCTGCCCCCTCAATAAAAGCTCCAAATAACCATGCAATAATAATTACTTGAACGCGACGGTCAGCTGTAACGCCTAAGAAACCGCTACGAATAGAGTCCATTGCTCCACTCATCTTTAACGTATTTAATAACAAAATAGCTCCAAATACGATCCAAAGAATCGTTAACGCAACAACAATACCTTCAATGGATGCTGCTGCAATTTGCACAAATGGAACTTTCCATACAAGAAATGCTAATAACGCACTTGTAATAAAACTTAATGGCATTGCTTTTGTAGCAGGTAATTTAAGTATTACCAAAAATATAAATACTGCCAAAATCGGCATAGAACTTGTTAATAGCTCTAAGAAGCTCATTTGTCCATCACTCGCTTTAATTTATTTTTATTAGTAAAATGTGATTGGTAGTTTAATGAAAAACTTATTACACATTTGCACTTCATCTAATGTTAGATCTGATTATGCTGATAATATAACTTTATAATGCAATTAAAAAGCCCTTATTATGAGTGTGTTTCACATTTCATCAGTTTCTAAATACTCCTGTATCCACTGATTAATATGTTCCATCAGAAATCCCTTCCGATACAAATATTGCTTCACTTTCATAACAAACTCTTTATCATTATAATTACGGTACTTCTTTTGCGCCTTCTTACCATGATGCATCAAAGCTTCCCATTCTTCGCCTCTATCTTCATCATTCACAAATTCAGTAAGGGCAATTTCAATTATTTCATAGGAAAAGCCTTTTTGAAGTAATGTTTGTTTTAACTTCTGTTTTGCTTCACTATTGGACTGTTTTTTAGATTGTTTCCCTTTTTTCCTCACATAAGCATTAGCAACTTCTACCTGTTCTTCCATTGAATATTCTTGTAATCCCATGTCTATATGTTGTCCCGAAAGACCCTTTTCGATAAGTTCACGCTTCAATACATTAGGACCCTTCGTCGTCGTTCGTTTTTTCGTTCTAACATACGCCTTTGCAAACTCAGCATCATCAATATACTTATATCCGTATAAACGCTGAATAACTGCAGCAATGACAGATTCTCCAAATTCTTTTTTTACTAAATGGTCTTCTATCTCCTTTTGGGAACGAATACGGTAGGATAGGTAGTTTAATGCTTGTTGAAAGGCTTTTTTTACTTCATCCTCATACAACAACTCACCAATCAATCTATCATCAAGTTCTAATCCTTTTTTTAAGTTATAGTTAACAAAAACGTCCATATCAATGCCGAATCCGAATTTTTCTCCTGCACCATCATCAATATAAATATTTAATCGTTTATCATCATTCTTTTGAGTAGTTATTCTTGTAATTTTCACTATCTCATCACCTCTTGGTTATCTAAAATGCTTATTCAAGAATAGAAAGTGTATAAATTACAACATACAGTCTTGAACATCACAAATTAGAAAATACATCCAACAGATTATATCACTTCAATTATTATTAAGAAAAGGTTACATTTAACATAACTCTATAAATAAACGGAGTGATGACGTAATGAAAATTGCAATTACTGGTGGAACAGGTTTTATAGGCAAGCATTTAATCAATTATTTATCAAATCAAAAGCACACACTTTACATCCTTACTCGAAATCCTTCTGCTTACATTGATAGTGAATATATCAAATATGTTGGTTGGCTTGAAGATAACTATGATCCAGTAACACAGATTAATGAACTTGATGCGATCATCAATCTTGCAGGTAAATCTATCAATAACAGGTGGACTAATGAAACGAAAAAGCAAATTCAACAAAGTCGTATCCAAGCTACCAAAGCAGTTGTACAGCTCGTTCAAACATTACACCCTCATACTTTAATTAACGCTTCAGCAATAGGCTATTACGGAAATTCACTCGACACAATATTTACTGAAGAAGATCAAGCTGGCAAAGGCTTTTTAGCCGATACAACAAACGCTTGGGAAGCTGAAGCTTCAATTGCAAACCAATATGATACCCGTGTAGTCTATGCCCGTTTCGGAATTATCCTAGATAAAGATGAAGGAGCGCTACCTCGTATCGCTCTACCTTACCAATTTTTCGCTGGAGGAAAATTAGGTTCTGGTAGGCAATGGATGTCTTGGATACATATTAAAGATGTAATTAAAATGATTGACTTCTCGCTTCATAATCAAGCCATAACTGGACCGTTGAACATAACTGCTCCAAATCCATTACGTATGGAACGATTCGGAAAAAACTTAGCTAACGTTCTTCATCGACCTTATTGGCTGCCTGCACCCTCTTTTGCATTATCAGCACTTTTAGGAGAAATGAGTGAACTTGTGTTAGAAGGTCAACATGTTCTTCCTCAGAAGGCACTTCAGCACGGATACTCATTTGAATTTGAAACATTGCCATCAGCACTTTCAGACATATATCAAACGAATTGAATAAACACCTTTTCCTTAGATTTAATTCATCATGATTAATAAATGGCCTATTTTCGTTACCTTCTTACGCACTATCGGCATCTGTTAATGAGACTAACCTTACTATTATAAAGAAGTAAAACATCATCATTACTTGCTTTTTCATTTAATCCTATTTTTACTTCACTCTCGTATATAAATTTGTTTCGAAGGCAACAATGTCACTAAACTCTAATACAAAGTGAGGATTAATAATGAAAAGCAAAAAAAGAATTGACCGAGAAAATAAACGTACATTATCAAGTGCGCAAGAAGTTGCTTATAACAAACAATTCAAACGAGCTGATCGTGCTGGTGGTTTCTTATCTCGTGATAAGTAACACTCAATCTCTCTTTAATAATGATTCACAACGAAAGGGTCTGTTCTCTTTGGGGAACAGACCCTTTTTCCACTTAATGTGCATGTGCTTGATGCCCTTTGTCCTTAAAGTCGTGTTTTCGTTTTCTCATACGATCTTTTGTAAAAGGAATTAAGAATCGGTCTAATCCGTAATAGTATGCTGTTGGTCCTACTAAAATAAGAATAAATGCAACTGTATAAAGAACTGGATTCGTGCTCGTCGTACCAGCCAACATAAAGTTAAGATTCATAAATGCTGCTCCAATAAGTGCAGGCAAAGTTAATGCTCCTAAAATAAGTCCAATTCCTGCTAGAAACTCGGCCCAAGGAATAATAACGTTAAATAATTCTACATTTGGCAGTGCGAAATTCTCAAGAAACCCTGCGTACCAGCCTTGAACTGCAGGATGGTCGCCACTTGCTTTTGCAATTGCACCTTTCAAAAAACCACCTGCATCAAATCCGCCGGTTACTTTGCTCCAGCCAGCTTCAATCCACTGAACACCTAACCAAACTCTAAGAATTGTCCAAATAACCGCTATTTTATCGCTTTTTATCCATTTCAATATTTTCACCTTCTTCTATATGCTCAGTATTTCACAAATAACAACAGCTATTGTATTGTTTATTACACTTTGAGCGAAAGTGTATACAATTTGAACAGAATCGCTCTTATATTCCTAGATGTATTCATTTTGAGCTACTCCCTTATGTTCATTTTGAATTGTGAAGATTTTCACTATCTTATTCACAATTAATATACGCCTCCTTGACAGCTATTTCAATCCTTTTCACATTTTTGACAAGAAGTTATTTTATTCGTCATTGAACTTGTGGAAAGTGCTATAAAAATGTTTGTTAACTATGTGGATAACTTAATATAATGTATAATTAAAGCCTTTATTTAATGTGGAATATGTGGATATTTTTGTTGATAACTTTCTATCGCAATACGATGTACCAATAAAAACACCCTCTAACAGTAGTAAAAATTGAAATAAAAACTTATAAATAGGATAATTTTAAAGAGAATTTATAACAACTCTAATACGACCCATTCACAAACTTATTCAATTAATGAAACAACTACTTAATCAAAGATACCCATACTATATCCAATGACCTTCTGTATCTTGCAACAAACTACTAATCTAGGTTATGATCATATAAGCTTGCTTCCTCTAAATCGTTATAATCATATAACGATACTACTTCATGTCAGCTTCCGTATACTCTTAAATAACATTTGTAAGGTGGATATAAGATGGACATCTTGGTTATTATTATAGCAATTCTCATCACGATCTCGATCGTGTTTGATTCTCTAAGGAATGGGATGACACCAACACCTAGTTCACAACGAGTTACTTACGCAATTGTAAATTACCTTTCCAAGCAAAAATTAAACAAGAATATGAAAGTATATGACTTAGGATGTGGGTGGGGCACATTGATTTTTCCACTAGCTAAGCAGTTACCCACAGCAAAGGTCCACGGGCTTGATAACGCTCTAATTCCTTATTTATATTGCAGAATTCGTAATCTATTTTGTAAGCATAAGACGACGATTCATTACAGTAGCTTCTATACGTTCGACTTCACAGATGCAAATTGTATTATCTGTTATTTGTACCCAAAAGCGATGAAACAATTGAAAGAACGTTTTGAATCAGAATTGGATCCAAATTGTTTAATCGTCAGTCATTTCTTTGCCATTCCAGATTGGACACCTATTCACACAATTGAAATCAATGATTTACATAAAACAAATATATACATTTACCAACCGAAGCACTCGTATAGACCTAAGAAATAACATAGCATTCTAAGGTGTCTTCTTGCACCTAAGAATGCTTTTGATTCTCGAGCACATCAAGGATTGCTTTTGCGACCCCATGCTCATCATTTTTTAAAGTTGTCGCGTCACACATCGATTTAACTTCATCTGGTGCATTCCCCATTCCAACAGCATATCCAACCTTTTCAAACATCGATACATCATTGTAATTATCGCCAACAGCCATCGTATGCTCTAACTTTAGACCTCTTGTCACTGTAAATTTTTCTAACGCTATACCTTTTTGAGCATGAACACTCGTAATTTCTATATTTTCCTTCCCAGATGCACTTACAGCAAGGTTATCTACTGCCTTAACTCTTTCTCTAGCACGTGTAAGCTGCTCTTCATCAAAGGAAAATGCTAATAATTTATAAAATGTGATGTTATCCTTCTCCAATAACTCATCGAAATTGTCGATTAAAGCAACCTTTCCGTTTTCAAATCGGGCTTTTGCTCCCTTCAATAACTGTTCATATTCTTGTACTCCACCAGCACTCAAGTAAATGTCAACCATTACTGTTAATGCTTTGTCAAAATCACTCGTATATGTACCTTGATCTGAATAGACCTCAAAATACACATTCTCTTCGGTTAAAATTTGGCGAACTTGTTGGAATTTCTCTACATCAAGTCCTACTTTTTCAATAATTTTACCCGTTTCATCTCTTATTTCTGAACCGTTAACGCAAATAATTGGGCAAACAATCCCCGCACTTTGTAAGACATCTTTTGCTTCAGCATAGGATCTACCTGTCACAATTAACACTTCGATTCCTTCATCTTGTGCCAATTTAATTGCTTTTGCATTTTCATCATGAATCGTTAGTTCACTGTTTACTAAAGTTCCATCCATATCTAATGCGATGCATTTAATCATAGTTTGTATCTCCTCTACTACAAATTTTTCTGTTACATACTAATAAACCTCGAATTGTTCTTTCTATTATGTATCTCAATATTGTCCATCTTAACTTATCTTACCGACTCTGTAAAAATTCATACATTCTCAACATAATCTCCTCCCAAAAATAAACCCCCTATGGTATATTGGATGTGTTGAACTTATAATTAACAGAAAGGGAGTATATACATGTCAAAAAAGATTTTAATTGTCGGTGGTGTTGCAGGCGGTGCAACAGCTGCTTCACGATTACGTCGATTAGATGAAAATGCAGAAATTATTTTATTCGAACGAGGCGAATATATCTCGTTTGCCAACTGTGGGCTGCCATATTATATTGGGGGCATAATTAATGAGCGTGAAAAATTACTCGTTCAGACTGTTGAACGAATGGAAAAGCGATTTCGTATTGATATTCGAATCAAAAGTGAAGTAACTGTTATCAATCGTGCTGAGAAAAAGATCACCATCAAAAAAACTGACTCTGGTGAAACATATGAGGAACATTACGATACATTAATTCTTTCCCCTGGTGCAGCACCAATTAAACCACCTATCCCAGGCATCAGAGACGCAAATAACTTATTCACACTTAGGAATATTCCTGATACTGACAGAATTGTGAACTATGTAAAAGAAACTAAACCTAAACGTGCAGTAGTAATTGGTGGTGGTTTCATTGGCATTGAAATGGCTGAAAACCTAGTTGAACGTGGAATTGATGTAACACTTATCGAAATGGCTAATCAATTACTCGGACCTCTTGATTATGAAATGGCAACTATCATTCATAAACACGTCGAACAAAATGGGATAAAGCTTATATTAGAAGATGGCGTAAAAGGATTTGAGGAAAATGGGAAAACCGTCTCTTTAAATAGCGGTAAAAAAATTACAACTGACATGGTCATCCTTGCAATTGGAGTATCACCAGAAAATAAACTTGCCAAGGATGCCGGATTATCACTCGGAAAACGTGGTGGTATTCAAGTAAACCAACACTTACAGACAAGCGACAATTCTATCTATGCAATTGGTGATGCAATTGAAGTAACTGATTATATTAATTCCCAACCAACTCAAATCCCACTTGCTTGGCCTGCGAATCGTCAAGGTCGTCTAGTAGCAGACCATATATGTGGGAAAGAAGCCAGCTATAATGGTACTTTAGGTACGTCCATTGTAAAAGTATTTGATCTTACTGCTGCTTCCACTGGAAATAATGAAAAAACATTGAAAACGTTAAATATCCCTCATCAAATGGTCCATGTCCATCCTGGATCACATGCAGGATATTATCCAGGAGCATATCCAATTTCATTAAAGCTTTTATTTTCTAAAGATGATGGGAAGATTCTTGGTGCCCAAGCGGTTGGGAAAGAAGGAGTAGACAAAAGGATAGACGTTATTGCTACAGCTATCAAAGCAGGATTAACAGTCAGAGATTTACCTGATTTGGAGCTTTCTTATGCACCTCCATTCTCATCTGCTAAGGATCCTGTAAATATGGCAGGCTATGCTGCTACTAACATATTGGAAGGAGACACAACGAATATACAGTGGTATGAACTACATCAATTAATAGAAAACGAGAAAGGATTCATCGTAGATGTACGTGAACCTAATGAATATAAGAACGGTAACATTATGAATTCGATTAATATTCCATTAGATCAAATTCGTGATCGGCTTGATGAATTCCCTAAAAACGACCAAATTTATGTTTATTGTCAAGTTGGTTTACGAGGTTATTTAGCAACTCAAATTCTTAAGCAACATGGCTTTAATGTTACTAACCTTGATGGTGGTTACAAAACTTATTCAACCGTCTATGAATAATAACTACTACTTACTTTAAGTAATTTTCATACAAATTTATGCGTAATAATCCAGAATAAGCTTAAAAACCCCCTTTAATATAGGGGGTTTTTATTTTTTCATTGAATATATTGTCTTTCTTTGTCAAAAACATTTACATTTCTGTCAAAAATTATATACTATTAAATTATAAATTAACTCATAGAGTCCTGAAAGAGGTGTGAGCTGTGGTTAACAATCCTTCGTCCAATTATCTAGATTACTTACAAACATTAATTGGAATTACTCGAAAAGAAATGATTCAAATTGGATTAGAGAAGGGACTAGATGCTAAAGAAACGATTGAACAAAGCAAAAAACTTGATGTAATCTTAAACCGCTACCAAAAAGAGATTAATAAGTTAAACAATTAACTACCGTTTCTTTTCGACTGCAAGTAATATATCAACAAGTTCTGCTAAATTCAATATTAAGCTTTCTTTCACAACTTTAGGATAATCTTGTTGAAATTCACCTATTAATGTTCGTATATAATGAATGATTTCTAACGAACTATTAACATTAACTGTACTCGACCATTTCATCGTCAACAATTCGATTCTCTCCATAAATCCCCCTCATTTCTACCATGTCTCACGTATTAACCACCATTGAAATTTCAAACAATGTATTCTCCTCAGTTGATTCAACTGTTAATTCTCCACCATATCTATTGATTATTTCCTTCACAGTATATAACCCTATTCCTTGATTACCTTGAGCTTCTTTCGTAGTATAACCATGGTCGAAAATTCTTTCTATCCTTCGTTCATGAATCGACGGGCCATTATTTGAAATCTCTAAAACAAATACATTTAAGATTCGCCTATATGTTATATTAATATGTTTGTCTTGCTGAGAACTGCAAGATAATGCTTCAATTGCATTATCAATCAAATTTCCAAGCACAATGACAGCATCATAACTTTTCATATTCGGAAATAAGAAAAGCTCGTCACTCTTCACCGAAAAATGAATACCTGCATCATGAGCTTGGACAGCTTTTGCATTTAATAGTGCCTGTATAACAGGCTGTTTGAATGGGAAACTCTCCTCTGATTGAACAGCATGTCTATATATCGATTGCATATACTCTTGTGCCTCATCATATTTTCGTTCATTAATTAGCATTTGCAATACTTCAATATGATTATAGAAATCATGTTTGTAACTGCGCCACTGCTTCACTAACTTATCCATTTCTTCTATTAATGGCTGTTCAGCCAGCTCAATATTTTTCGCAATTTCTTGGTTATGAATTCCTCTCAAATATAACAACATAATAATCGTCACTACAATCATTAATACCGCAAAAAATGGATAACGCATTAAGTTAGCAAAATTAGGAGGTAATTCTAAGTAATAGAGCATATGTGTTGTCAGCCCAATAATTAACTGTATAAAGATAAATAATGTTACCCATTTATACTTTGAATTAAACCATTTTTCTATTTTTTCTGACCGTCTACTTTTTCTCAAATAAAGTGTAACCATAAGTAAAGGAATAAAATATATATAAAATAATGAAATTTTCAATTTAGTTGACTGTTGAATATCAAATAATGTTATATTAGCTGTCTCTTGAGCAATATAAATAACAGTAAACTCACAAATTGCTTGTACAATATAACCAATCATTGTAATAATAAATGAGTTGAGCCATGACATTTTTAGACTATACTTTAATACAATGATCGAAAATAAAAAAGTGCTGAGTAGAAATAACTCAAAAGGTGGCAAGATTGCTCTAAAAATATGAGTCGATGAAGCCGCAACTGTAACAAAAATAGCCATTCTAATTTTATTAATTCGTATAGATGGTTGATATATGGTCATTGCAAAGAACGTTTTCATGAACATTTCTGGTATAGATACTAAAATAGTTAATAATACAATGCCCAATAGGAGTCACCTGTCTCACTTCATTTTCTGCACTAAGTATGTTAACTTTGCTCGGTTAAGAAGTGCATACTCCTTCGTATACTTGAACTTAACCTTGTAAGCCTCTGTAGAGTAACGGACTACCTCATACACCCACTTCAAATTTATAATATAGCTATTATGTGTACGGATGAACATATTTTGATCCAACCGATTATGAATATCTTTCATACTTTCACTCGTATAATGAACAGTCTCTTTCAACTGTCCTGCTTGTTCTTCCATTGAAATAATGATCGTTTTCCTACCATCTTTTTTAATCAACAATATATTTCCAGTTTCCAAAAATACTAGATTGGCATCTTGCTTAATGACAATTTTACCTGGACTAATGAACATTTTTTCAATCCGTTCCCATGATGAATCATTAATATGTAATGCCCTTTGGACACGCTCAATACAGCGATACAACTTTTCTTCAGTTATGGGTTTTAACAAATAATCGATTACCCCAATATCATAACTTTCCAATGCGTATTCTGCATGACCTGTTAAAAAAACAATAGGAATCTCCTGATTTTGCTGTCTTATGTTTCGTGCTAACGTTAGGCCACTTTTACAAGGTAGGTCAATATCTAAAATAACAAAATCAGGCGAAATCTTTTCGTATTTCTCTTCAAAATTTACAGCTGATTCTACAGAAATGACCTTTATCTCGTTAGTCTTTTCTAACATCTTTGTCAAACGTTTTAAAATCATTGGCTCATCATCTACAATAAGTACCTTCATCTTACTCATTTACTTTCCTCTTTGCTCTCTGGTTTACGAGGTTCGTACAAGAGGAATGAGCTTTTAGAACTCTCTTCTTTTTTCGCTAATGAAACTAAACCTGCTGCAAACAATCTTAATGATTTATTCATCACTTTCCCACTCCTTTATGAAGTACATGATCTAACCGTATTATCCCCTTTGTTCCTAACGGTATAATCGACAAAAGATGCAACAACACACCTGCAATAATTGAGAAGTAGATTTGTTCTGACACATTAAAAAATACCATTAATAAGAGAATAATGTACCAAAATAACAACATAACAAGGGTTTGTTTTCGTACTTCATTTTTATTTACTTCTCTTTCTCGATTTTGTATCGGTGCGTATAGTAAACATGAAAAAGTTGATAGAATAATAGTAGCATTCGTGATAAATAGTGAAGGTGCAACCAACGAGGAAAAATAGATAAATACAAGACCAGTTAGAATAATAAATAGAATACTAAATACCATACATGATACAAATGTAGATAAATGGTTTCCTCCTGTTATAACACGGAGAGACACAAACGCAACTACTAACGCAAAGATAGGTAAAGTAATGTTTAATAGATTTGCTAATGAAAACAATATAGCAAACTTAATGACATATCCGATGATTATCTCGAAGCTATATCGCAAATAATCCTCTTCCTCATGATAATCTGTTGCATTAGCAAGTTTATTCGCTAACTTTTCAGAAATCACTGTTATCATAGTGAAGTCTCCTTATATAAATTAGACTACTATCTCTATTTTGAAATAACAGAACTGAAATTTCAAGAAATTGCGCATAAATTCTTACTAATTAGACATAAATCCCTATAAAATATGCCTGTTTTTGAGTTTTTGAGGATAAAGGTTGTGAACTATCATATTATAGGGTAATAAAAAATAATATTTTGCAGTTAAAAAGAACTGCTATTTTCCTGATTCATACAACGACTATCTAAAAGTCACTCATAATCTACTATCACCTTACAAACATTATATTCGTCAATTTATAATAATATTCTAACAAATGACTCTCGCAATAATTGTCGAAATAAGTAGAATACCGACAATTATTGTTTTGCTTCCAAGCTTTTTCTTATAACCTATACCACAATAAAGGAACCACATCACCGAAATTCCAACTCTTATGTTACTTCGAACTTTTCATAAACAGTAAAAAAATCGTCATACAACTAGCCATTACTAGCAATCCGATCTTCATAAATACAAAAGGCACCATAAAAATTGAATAACCCATACCTATCCACAGTAATAAAATTATAGTAATTTTTGATTTTAATGGGATACCTTCTCCAGAACGCCATCTTTTAATATATTCTCCTAAAACCTTGTTACTCATTAATTTATCATGAAGCTTCGGTGATGACTTATAGAAGCAATATGCACCTAATAATAATAATGGTGTTGTCGGAATTAACGGTAAAACTATCCCGACGATCCCCAAACCAATAGAAGTATATCCAAAACCAATCAATAACCCTCTCATAATGAAATGCATCACATAATCCTCCATCTATCTTGTAAAGAAACTTCATAACATTTTAAGTACAACATTGTCTTTAAAATATTATTCGATTATGTAGAGAAAGTAAAATGCATTAATTTAACATTTCTTTAACATGAAATAGTAATGGTGCCCTCACTTGCTTTAATTTTAATTCATACATTATAAAGAATGCATTAAACATCATTCCAACTAAAGTATCTATATCCTTATACAGATTTAGACACATAAGTAAACCTTATAAAATTAGTTGTACAATTCGTCAATATTTGTGCTATTACATATACGGATATTTTTGTACAAGAATACATTAACTAAAAAAGGAGGGTAATGAATGATAACATTCGATGAGTTTTTGGAAATAATCGGGGTTTGGACTCAGGTTACAGGTGCGGTAATTGCATCTATTGGCTCCACTATTATTGTTAAGGGAGAAACTGAAGAAGCAGAAGTAATTGGAACAGAACTAGTTGTTATTGGTAATGGCGTAGAAGCGGTAGGAAACTCCTTCCAAGCAGTTGCCCTCTCAATTACAGATGAAGAAGAAGCAGGTTTACAGTTTGCCATTATTGGGGCGTGGACTCAGGCTGCTGGAAACTCGGCTAATGCTGTTGCTGGTACAATACAACTGCAAGGTGAAGAAGAAGAAGGTACTAAGTTAGATGTTGTCGGTGATTCATTGCAATCAATTGGGGCAACATTTGAGGCAATAAGTGCAAGTATGGATGAAGACCCTGATGAGCTTACACGTCTGGCTATTCAAGGTGCATCACTACAAGCGATAGGGGCTATGATTGAGGCAATCGGGGCAATCTACATTCTTAGAGGCAGGAAAGACGAAGGAGAACAAATTGAGGCATTTGGTAGTTATGCACAGACAGCAGGCGCAACGATTTCTGCAATTGCAAATACAGAAGATATTCTTACTGAAGATCGATTCCTCTATTAATGTTATATATAATCATGTTAATTAAGAAAAGAAAGAATAAATGATAAATGTCCAATCCATCTCACAAAATATTCATATACTATAAGTGAACCTGTGGTAGTTCATGTTACGTCATACCTCCTTTTTTCATGAAAGAACCCGAGCTACATAAATGCAGCTTGGGTTCTTGTTTTTTTATTCTGCTGGTGGAGTGAATGAACGTTTGGAGAATTCATCTTCAAGCATAAAGAACGCATTGCTGTCTTGCTCTATGCGTTTTAGTTTCTCAATAATGGAATCAAACATTGCTTCTTCTTCAACTTGTTCATCTATAAACCATTTTAAAAATTGAATCGTAGCATGTTCACGCTCGTCCAATGCTATATCAGATAAATTATAGATACGTTTCGTTACTTCTTTTTCATGTTTGAACGCTGTTTCAAATGCATCTAACACAGATTCAAATTCATTACGTGGTGTATCATAACCCGTAATGGTAGCACGCTTACTGCGGTCATTTATATAATTATAAATCTTCATCGCGTGATAACGTTCTTCTTCTGCTTGAACGAGAAAGAAGTTCGCGAATCCATCATAACTTTCAGCTGAGCAGTATGCTGCCATAGCTAAATATACGTTTGCCGACTTAAATTCGAAATTCATTTGGTCATTTAATGCTGTTAATAACTTATCACTAAGCATACTTATCCCCCTTTTTGGTACATTATAACATGTTTATTAACTCTTCAGTTGAAAGACGTCTAGCTTTTTCTCTAACTCGATTGTCATCTCATGAAGTTTAGCTACTCCATTATTCATTTGCTCAAATGCCCCAAGCTGTTCATATGCTGAAGCAGATATTTCTTCTGAGCCTGCTGCAGATTCTTCAGTAACTGAGCTAATACTCTCAATCGTTTCAGCAATTTTTTCGTTTTGTTGCTTTGAAAGCTCCATACTAGCTGATAAATCCAAAAGTGATTGTGAAATGTGCTGAATATGACCTTCAATTAAATTAAAGGCAGAAACAGTTGAATACATAGCTGATTGTTGATTATTCATTAATTTAGTACCATGTTCCACTGAACCTTCAACTTCTACCATCGCTTCGTGAATTTTCTCGACAAGCGTAAAGATTTCACGTGTAGCCTCTGCTGACTGATCAGCAAGCTTCCTTACCTCTTCGGCAACGACAGCAAATCCTTTTCCTGCTTCACCAGCTCGACTCGCTTCTATTGCTGCGTTTAGGGCAAGTAAGTTTGTTTGACCTGTAATATCATCAACAATTTTTGCCATTTGCTTAATATTACTTGTATAATCACTAAATTTCCGAAAAGATTCCTGCATTGAATGCATTGATTCAGTATTCTGTTTAGTGAGTGAATGCTGCTTTTCAACAAGTTCTTTTCCTTCTACAATTGCTTCAACAGCTTCTTTACTATAGTTTACAGCTACATTAGAATGATTCGTATTATTGACGATACTCTTTGTTATTTTATCCATATACTCTACAGCTTCTTGTAAATCATAAGCAATCGATTGCGACCCTTGTGAAATGCCGTCAGTAGAGACTACAACTTGTTCATTCATCTCTGCTACATGATCCACTTCACCTTTTAGTTGTACACTAAATTTATCAATTTCTGCTACTGCTGTGTGAACAGAATCAATAATTTGGACTAAGTTATCTCTCATATGACAAAAAGAATTCCAAAGCTTACTAATTTCATCTTTTCCAGTTGTCACTGAAACCTCTTTCGTTAAATCTCCTTTAGCAATTTCTTCTGCAGAAACGACAAGTGCATGAATTGGTTTCGTAATTTTATTTGTTGTACGCCATGTCATACCCAAAGATATGAGTAGCAATAACACCCCAGCAATTAATGTAAATGAAATGATAAATGAAATTTTCTGTTCTTGCTGAAATAACCCATTCTCATACTTATATTCAGCCTCTTTGTTTAGTAAATATAAATCATTCGTTATTCCTAGCGTTCTTATTGATTGCCTTGTTGCACTAGAACTATCTGCTTCTTGAACAGCTTTAAGTGCCCCTGATTCTAATTCATCTAACTTAGTGGATAAACGTTCTAACGATTCAGAGGATACGATACCAACAATTAATGGTTGTAAAGCAACCCATGCTTCTTGAATATCATGAATTTCTCGTTCGACATCAAACTTGTTTCCATCTGTCATGTTAAACGCAAAATTGTTTAAGCTTTGCTTAACTGATGTGACTTTCCCATTGAATTGTTGAACTGCAATCAGACGTCCTACCTCTTCTTCGTTAGATGTTTGAAACTGAAGCATTTGAGAGAGAATAGCTCCTATTATTAAAAGTGATACGACAAGTGGTACTGCAGCATTTACTAGAAGTCTGTGTTTCACCTTCATAACGTACAAAGCACTTCCTTTCGACTGTTACTGGATTGTAATGGTTCCATTCATAAGGTCTGTTTGAACCTTATCTAGTATTTTTTGTTCTTCATTTGATAGATCAATTATTCGAATTGGAGCCAATCCGACACCTTTTTCTTTTAGACCGAATTGGAAATGTTCACTCGTCAACTCCTTACTTTTCACGAGAGTATCGATCACTTCATATACAGCCACATCGACTTTCTTCACCATTGAGCTAACAACAGCTTCTTCAGCTAAGAAATATTGGTCCGTATCAACACCGAATCCATATATCCCCTTCTCCTGTGCCATCTGAAGTGCACCAACCCCTGTAAAACCAGCAGCAGGATAGATGAAATCTGCTCCGTTATCAATCAACGTATTTGCTTCTTGTGCACCTAGTTTGTCATCTCCAAAACTACCTGCATAACTCACTAATACTTCAGCCTCAGGGTTTACATGTTTCACACCTTGTCTGAAACCATTTTCAAACTTACGGATAAGTGGTACATCAACTCCACCGATAAAACCGACAGTGTTAGTCGTCGTTTTCAATCCAGCAAGCACTCCTATTAGATAACTACCTTCATCTTCTTTAAAAGTGAGAGAACGAACATTTGAAGAGTCTGAAACTGCATCAATTAATAAAAATTGTTGTTCAGGATTGTCTTCTGCTACTTTCTCTATCGCTTCTTGAACCATAAACCCAAGCCCAATCACAAGATCGTTACCTTGTGCAACTAAATCTCTTAATTGCTCTTCATAATCATCACCATCTTCAAGCTCACGATAATCAAACATTATTCCCAACTCATCTCGTGCACGCATTAAGCCAGTGAATCCAGCGTCACTAAAAGATTGGTCTCCCAATCCTACATCAGATAGCATAATACCAATCCTTATCGGCTCATCACGTTCTAACTCTTTACTAGCTGAACAACCTGCCGTCATAATGAGAAAAAGAGCTAGAAAAAGTGGTATCCACCTATTCATTGCATTCATTCCTTTCTTAGTATGTACATATAGATTTCTGTAGGCGATGAATAACAAATTATTCTTCTAAACTACACCACTACCATGAAACCATCTTCAAATAACATAAAATAGTAGCGCATGTAGTAAATTCAAGTTATCACATTATTCACTATACATCTACTGCTTTTTCGAGAAGAATTGTGTAATTTCGACAACGTTTTCAAAACCTCTAATAAGTTCTAACTAACTTAATCAAACGTTTAATTAAGACATATGAGCTATAATGAAAAGAAGCCTAAGCTGTAACAAACGTACAGAGCTTAGACTATCGTTTTATTAATAAACAATCCTTTAAATGTGTTTAAACTATCATCCTTAGTAGAGGTGTAAACGAGAATTATTACCTATTAGATACTCTTACTACAATTAATCTATTTCTAGTCACGTGTTAATAAACGATATATTACTTCTTGGTCACTTAGTTCGTGCTCATTGTTCATATCTATATGATTTTTAGCTTCCTTTACTGTGCCAACAAAGCTCATAGTTCCATTCTTTAATACACCTATGCGATCACAAACATTCACTATTTCCTCTACATCATGTGTCGTATAAAGCACTGTTTTTCCATTGGAGGCTAACTCCTTAATGTATTGATTAATCTCCCATTTCGACTGTAGGTCAATTCCAACCGTTGGCTCATCCATTAACAGTACTTGCGGGTCATGAATCAACGATACTGCAATATTCAATTTACGCTTCATGCCCCCAGATAAGTTACTAACTTTATCATTCCATTGTTCATTCAATTGAACCTTATCGCAAAGAGCCCGTAAGTAACGTTCGTCTACCTTTCTGTTCGTAAAATGGCTCCAGAACTTCATATTTTCCTTAACCGTTAAATCGTTTACTAACGTAATTTCTTGAGGTACAAACCCTATCATTTCTCTGATTTTACGCCGCTGTTTTAAAATAGAGTACTCACCTATCTTGACAACACCATCTGATGGTTTAATTAAACTTGATAAGATTGATAGTAACGTTGATTTTCCTGCTCCGTTTGAACCGAGCAAACCAAATATTTCTCCTTTCTTCACATGCAGCGAGATGTTCGTTAATATTTCTTTCGAACCGTACTTTTTTTGCAATCCTTCTATTTTAATCATAAGTGACCCTCAACTTCCATAATCCAATTCCTAAAAAGAATACACTTAAGAACAATAACCATACATGATACAACCAACTTAGTGAATAAAATGATTCGATAAAAACATTAATTGGTGACCAGCTTAACACGTCTGTCATCCAATTCATTTCAAGAGATAAAGGCAGATTACCGCTTCCAGAACTCAATAATAAAATCGCGATAAATAAACTTGCAATATAATAGCTTTCCTTACGTCCAAAGAACGTAGCAATTACTACACCAATACTCAAGGATAAAATTATAAATAAAATCATCGCTAAAAACTCGTTCAAACTACGAGACTTATAAAATAGCAAAAATGAAAGAGTTGCTTGAGAACTATGTACAATAAAGAGCACAGTACTTTTTTGGATAACATAACGACTTAATCCATGATATGAGACTTTTATCCGAGAAAATAAATGACGTTCTCGAACTAACCAATCACAGGATAAAAATATAATGAACAGCGTAAAAAACACCCATATTTTTAAATTAAAATCTACTTGATCCTTCTCTAATAAGGTTCCGTCTGGTTGAATTAAACCTTCGTCCTGCTCATAATTTATTGTCATAAGTGGCTTAGGAATCCACTGTTGTTCAGTATACTCATAAGCATCTTTCCATAATTGTTCATCTGATTCATAAGGTACACGATGTTTATCATAATACTTTATGACATCATTTGCTGCTTTGACATCGCTAGAGTAACGCATGACTTCACTTGCGATCACTTCTCTAACTATTCCGTATGCTAGTGAATAAGGAGATAACCATATTTCAATCATTTCTTTCTTCTGCTCAGTTATTAAGCTATCGTGGAAGCCTTCCTTAATCACAAACACACTATCAACTTCATTTTGCAATAAAAGTTTTTGTGCTTGTTCAAAATTACGTTCAACAAAACGAACGTTACCTTCCATGTTCTTCAAACGGTGAACAATCGTTTCTGACAACTCGGTGTGGTCTTCATCAATAACGATAATAGGAATGCCGACTTGCTTTTGACCTTCTTCGAAAAACTGATTTATAACAATGATGAGGACAATAGGTGTTAATAAATAAAAGAGTAGAAGCAAAGGTTTTGATATCATCAGGTAAAATATTCTACCTACCATCCTCATCTAAACGTTCCTCTCTTCTCTAACAGCATGTAACATTGTCATTCCTACAAACACAACCGATGTACAGATTAAAAAAATCAATATACTTTGATTACTTTCGCTACTCTGTTCAAACAGTGATAACATCAATTGTAACGCCTTACCATTTATGAGAACTGAATGAAGTACCTCAACCCATCCATTAAAATAGGCCGGCGGTATAACGTGACCACCAGCTACAGCACCAACACCTACAACAATTAACCCAATAAGCTGATAAACTTTTTCACTGTTAATCATAGAATGGACAAAGTAAAACAAAGTAACAAATGAAAAAACACTGAAAATCATATATCCAATGAACCTAATAAGTACATAAAACGAGATTAAATCTATTAAGAACAAGCAAACTACTCCTATTAATACAGATAACACTGAAATAAAAATTGTGAGTGAGAGCAAGTTTGAAATAGTAATTACTACACTCGAAATATTTCTTGATAACAACCTCTTTGCTAACGAACCTTCAATTCGACCATGCATGAGAGTTATTCCACTAAAACTCCAAATAAATATCAACAAGACGAACAAAGAGATCATGTAATATTGAATAAGATTCCGCTGATGTAATCCTTCGATGTTCTTCTCCACAAATATCTCATTTCTACCTAATACATACAAAGAGTAAGTCACAATATTTTCTTTGTACACAGATCGCCGCTCCGCATTTGATATATTTGACTTATGTATAAAAAAATCAACCGTATTAATACCACTCTGAGCTGCAGATGCAAAAGAAGCGGCACTTGTCATCAAATGCCGCACTAAATTAGCTTGTAAAGGTTTTCTGGAATTTCCAATAACCTTAATCGGTATATTTTTCCCTCGTGCTACATGTTTACTAAAATCTTCTGGAATAATAACCATCGCCGCAATCATATTACTTTTCATGTATTCTCCTGCTTGCTCTTCACTTAAACTTACTGGTTCAATTAATGCTTGTAATTGTTCATGAGTCGTTAATTGATTAATGATGTATCTCGTTTCAAACGTACCATCATGATCAACGATAGCGATCTTGAAAGGTTCTACATGCTCACTTTGAGAAAAAAATTGGAATCCTACTAAACCTAAACTAAACAATAGAATGAGTGGTATAAAAATATATATGAGCAAGCCTTTTTTATTTCGTAACAATGCCTTTAATTGAAAGGCACATAGATGGACGATGGTTTTCATTCAATCATCACCTATTGCATGAATAGATTCATATTACTCATAATCAGCTGCTGAGCACTCAATGAAACTTGTTGTTGTAGTTGCATCATTTCAGCCTCAGTCATTTCTGCTACATTAACTGCATCATTTAATTTATCTGCTACGTTAATTCCATCCGTAAATTCTGTTTTTGTATCCATAACAAAATTAATGTTTGCCCCTTCAGCCTCATTTCCTAGATTCAATTCAATATCATAATTGTAAATCCCAAAATCGTCATTTAAATTAATCTCTTTCTCTTCTGTTATTGTACCGCTTATAGCTGAAAGACCTGCGTCTACCATTTGACCATCAAACAGGAGATTAAAGTCATGAGTGACGACCTCTCGATTTTCCGAATTAGTGTTAGTAGTTGAATTCATTTCAAATTTCAGATCATTTTCTACTCTTCCATATTCTTCAACATATAAAGTTGCTGTCAGAGCATCATTTCTCTCTTTGCCTTTTGTAATCACATTCACTACATCAAATTCAATTATCGCCTCTTCATCTAATGAACCCATCTCTACCTTAAACCCTTGAGCAACTTGCTTACTTTCAAGTGGAACATTTTTAGTTGAAACGACAAATTTAACGCCATTATCTTGTTTATCAGCTATAGTTGTTGCCAATTCTCGATCAACAATTTGCTTATCGTTATTTATATAAACAACAGATTGAAGTCCATTTGGAAACTCCAAATCTTCCATATCTGATTTTAGTCCATTCAAATCCTCTACAAATAAACGTTTAACATTTTCAGGACTACTTAAGTCATCTACGCCAAGTTCACCTGCTAGTGCTGGATTTGATGCAAACTTCGTAACACGGTCAGCAATCATCGTTTGAAGTTCTGCATCTTCAATTAATTTATCAATCAATTGATTGATAACGGTCATTGTTTCTTCAGGTGTCCAACTTATCGTAAGTTTATCTAACTTCTGCTCTACACCGTTAAATTCATAACTCACACCTTTTTCTAATGTAAACTGTTCATCTGTTAACTGGCTAACTAAGAATAAGCCATAATTTTCTTTAAGGTGCTCTTTCTCTTTATCCGTTAATTGGAAATCTTTATAACTATAACTTTCAAAATTTAATTGCTCAGGTCCTTCATAATATGGATCAATCTGACGCATTGCCTCACCGAAATTTTCTGCCTCAACGTATAACATTTGATCATATAGTACTGGAACTTGTAAACCAAGCTTATCTTTCGTCTGTACTACATTCATATCAAGCAAATTCGCTCCGCCCATTTCTAATCCAACATTCACAAAGCTTTCTGATTTAGTTGGATCTTGCTCTGAAGTCATATTAATTGTTAATTGCTCAAGAATACTTTGAACTAAGCCGATTTCCTGCGGAAGATACGATCCTTGCACATCAAAATTACCACTTAACTCAGTTATAGTTCGTGAAGGCTCATCCATAACACGTTCTTGAAATGCTAATTCATCTCCATAATATTCATCCAGATCCTCTTGAAATTGCTTATACGTATTATATTCTGCTCGTAAATATAGCGCTTTCGGTGAATTACTTATCCCAAAGCCATATACAGCTGCTGCTCCAGCTCCTATTCCAAGTATGATTACAAGAATAATCCATTTCAATGGCGATTTCTTCTGTGTTGTTATTGGTTGATTCGTCTCCATATGGATGATACCCCCTTGATTTTTTATGTAGCTATTTCTCCTGTTAGAGCATAAATATTCTAACTTTTTCTTCAATAAAAGGTAAATTCTCGTAAGATTATACTGTAATTAACTTGTATAATCTACAAAATTACCAATTATTATTGTCAATAAAGTGAATTTCTTACAAAATCAATTTTGAAATGAAAATGACTTATTTTCACCTAAATAGTTCATTACCACCTTAATAGTGATTGCTCAAAAGAAACAAGAACGATAGCTTTCTCTTCACTTCGTCAACTTATCCTGCTAATCCCTTGATCTACTCGGCACTTTTTGTCTTCCTTTTAGAACATACACTAATAACATCGCTCCTTTTATTTTTTCTTATCTCTACACACTATGTATAGCGAGTTACAAAAAAAAAATCACTATTTTTTCTTGGACAGTAACCTCTGTATAATGAATTGACTGTCCGATTGATAGGAAAAATATCATATTATTAGTTAACTAATGTAAGAAGGTTTCAACAATGTGGTATTATAGTTCTGGTTTTAATAATGATGATTCAGTCTTTGAAACATTTATGGAAAAAAGACAGAGGAAAGAAGATGCAAATGAGACAATTAAACAACGTATAATCTCAGAACTTATTGGAAGCATCGAACCCATAAGCATTCTTGACTTAAACAGTGGAGATACGAAATTCGGTAATAAATGATTAAACAACAACTGTAACGAATATATAGGAATCGAAAGTTCTCATAATATGATTGATAAAGCAACACAAGCTGTCAGGTCATCCACATAAAAACAGGAGATTGGAACTAAATAACAAAGGATCGATGTTTAATCACAAAACATCGACCCTTTGTTTTTAGCTATAAGTTAATCTGCTTTCGTTCGTAACCATTCATGATAAAAGTGTGAAATAATAGTCTTAACGACTGCGTAAGTTGGGATAACAAACAATAAGCCTAAAAACCCTGCCACACTACCTGCTGCAAGAATAAGTGTAATAATCGTAATTGGGTGAATATTTAAGGCCTTACCCATGATATTAGGAGAAATAAGGTTTCCTTCAATTTGCTGGGCTACAATCATAATCACAGCCACATATAATGCCATTACAGGATCTTGAAATAACGCTACAAGAATCGCAGGTGTTACTGCAAGATATGGACCTAAAAACGGAATAACGTTCGTAACGATTCCAAAAAGGGCAAGTGATAATGAGTAATCCAAACCAATAATGACATAACCAATGTATAACATTACCCCTACACATAAGCTAACTGTAAGTTGACCTTGAATAAACGCTGATAATGTTTGGTCAATTGACTGTAATAATCGTCTTAAACTATTTCCTTTTCTCTCATTAAAAAATTTCGTTAAAAATGGCTGAAATTTATCCTCATCTTTCAACATATAGAATAAGAAAAAAGGCACAAGTACGAGTAAGAATACAAATTGCACCAATTGTGAAACAACCGTTATCACGAAGGTCGTTATACCAACTGTAAACTCTTCAATGTGCTCAATCGCCATTTTGCTCGCATCATCGATCACATCATTCAGTTGTTCGGGAAAGATCTCCTGACTTTCTTTCCAATAATAAAAAATATCCTCTGCACTATTCACCATTTTAGGTACGTTATTCAATAATTTTGTAATTTGATCTTGAGCAATCGGTGCGATAAATCTCACTACAAAAAACATTGAACATAAAAGAATAATTATTGTAATAAAAATCGCAAGTACTTGGGGGACTTTTCGCTTCTTTAAAAACCTAGTAAGTGGGCGAGAAATATAGTACAAAACACCCGATAAGATAATTGGAAAAGCAATCGCTCCTATGTATGCGAATACAGGTTCAAAAACGGCATCTGTTCGTTGAATGAAAAAGATTAACAAGAAGACAAGAATCGAGACAACAAGTGATTGAAACCATCGTTTATTATACAATACCTGACACAACCTTTATTTTATGATTCATATCGAATCATACCATTCTAGACTGGAAATAACACTATTTTTCCAGTCTACTTTTAATCATTTTAACCAATTATTACAAAAAAACATAAAAAAAGCTCAAGAAATCTTGAGCTTTTTTCTACTATGCATGATTAAAAAATTGAATTTAACTTATCCTCGATTTGAGTTAGCATTGTTTTGCGAGTCGCGTCATCTACTAAAGGAACCGCACCAAATGCCATATATTCTAGTGGCTCCATACCAACAAATCCAAAAATCCCTGTTGCAGAAGTTTTTTGTAGTGCATCTGTCATTCCCATTGAATCATAGATGTCTTTTGGAGTTCCGTGTGTATTAATAATTACTCCTTTTTTACCTTTTAGAAGTTGATTAATACTACCGTCTTCAGCATAAGAATATGCAAAGCCGTAAGAGAACACACGATCAATATAACCTTTTAAGATTGCTGGTAGGCCCGTCCACCAAACTGGATAAATCATCGTAATTACATCAGCATCTGTTACAAAATCTTGTTCAGTTTTGATATCAGCTGGAATTTGTCCAGATTGGAATGCTTCAAAGTCACTACCGTTTAAAACTGGAGCAAAATTTAAATCGTACAAGTCTCTAACTACAACTTCATGACCTTTGCCTTCTAACGTTTTAACTGTTGTTTCTAAAATTGCATGATTAAAACTCGCTGGGTTTGGATGTGCATAAAGAACTAAATGTTTCATTTTTCATTACTCCTTTTAATTTCATTTTTTTTATAAAATTGAATCTTACGATGAAGTATAACTCCCATCAAAGGGGGTTCCTTTATTCTGACATAGAAGACTGACACTTAAACTTCATTGTCCTTCAAAGATTTTGAAGTCTTCTTATCAGTGGATACGTCATAGAACAGGTCTAAAATTCTTTCTAGCATATGATGCAATTGCTCTTGCTCTTCGATAGATAAACCATCATATACGACATCATTTAATTGATCGGAAATCTCAAAGAAAACACTCCTTAAGTTTTCACCCTCTTCAGTTAATGTAATATACGTCATTCTTCCATCAATACTGCCTTTTTGCTTTTGAACAAAACCTAAATCAACAAGTTTATTTACCAAAACAGTTACTGTTGGTTTTGTTCGTTTAATGCTCTCTGCTAGTTGTTTCATTGTAGCCTGCTCATGTTGATAAAGAACCATTAGTATATCCCCATGAGATGGTGCCATGCCTGTTATTCCTCGTTTCTCTAATTCTGAAACAATGAACTTGTTAGCATGTTCCCTAATTCTACTGATTAATGAGATTGCATTTTTATTAACCATACACCCATTATAGTTAGACATCTAACTAATGTCAATTCATAACACTTATTAATAATAATGAATAAGTTTTGTCATACTTTATTTATATTGGAATTAGACTTAGTCTTTATCGAAATCTGGTGCGACTGCTTTTTTCACAAATAATGCAGTGATAAAAGCAACAATACTTATGACTAATGCAAACCAATAAGAGTGATGTACACCTCTTGTCATTGCTTCATTCATTACCTCATTTGTTATTGAATCTGCTTCTGCTAGATAATTATTTGTACCTTGTGTCATGATACTTACAAAAATTGAAACACCGAGCGCTCCTCCAATTGGTTGTATTGTATTCACAATTGCAGTTCCATGAGGATATAACTTCTTCGGTAAAGCATTTAATCCATTCGTTTCCGCTGGCATCATGATTGCCGAGATAGCTAACATTAGCGCAATATAAGCTAAAACAAAAAACCAAATATGTATTGAAGAGTCGATTCTGCTAAAAAAGAACATAACAGCAACAAGTACTATTGTACCTGGGATAATTAGCTTTCTAGGACCGTACCGATCAAATAAACTACCCATTACTGGTGACATTAATCCATTGAGTAACGCCCCTGGTAATAGTAACAAACCTGTCATCTTAGCCGAGTAACCAAGTGGACCTTGTAAATACATTGGCATCACAATCTCAGAAGCAAACATCGCCATAATCACTAATACAAATATAATGACTCCTTGTGTATAACTTCTATATTGAAACACACGAACATCTAATAATGGCTCCTCTAGCTTTAACTGACGGAATGTAAAAATGATGAGGCAAACGATGCTAATTAATATAATTAAAAGAAATGTTGTTGATAGGAAACCTTCTTCAAGGTCACCCGCTCTACTAAAACCATATATAACTCCTGCAATTCCAATGGTAGAAAGTACTATTGAGAGAATGTCTACTTTCGGTTTTGTAACTTCGCCTACATTTTGTAAAAACTTCACAGCAAATATAATTGAAAATAATGTGAACGGAATAACAGATATGAACAACCAACGCCACCCTAACGTATCCACAATTACACCTGACAAAGTCGGACCAATTGCAGGTGCAAACATGATTACTAAACCAAATGTGCCCATAATCTTTCCTCTAACTTCAGGACGATATAGTAAAAGCAACGCATTCATTATGGTTGGAATTAATAATCCTGTTCCAATTGCCTGAATCATCCTACCAGTTAACAACATCGGAAAGTTGACAGCTACAGCAGCTACAGTTGTTCCTATAAGAAAAATGAGCATAACACCAATGAACATTTTCCTTGTTGTAAACCATTGAATCAATAGTGCAGATATAGGCATTAATACTCCCATTACTAACATAAATCCGGTCGATAACCACTGCACTGTCGGAGCATCCACATTAAATACATTCATTAATTCTGTTAACGCAATATTAAGCAATGTTTCGTTTAAAAAGGCGAAAAATGCTCCAATCATAAATGTAATGAGGATTGCTCTCGTATTTATTTCTTTCTTCATACACTTCCTCCAATACGTTCATATATTAAAGTAAGGCATCTACCTCCCATGCATTCATTATAACGACTCAACATTATTATAAGCTCACATTATTAAAACATATTAGATTATTGATAAATTTTACATAATTTTCAATAATTTAAAAATAAAAAGGCGTATTAAACAAACAACCTCCCAATTATTGAACGATTAGGAGGTTATATCTGTTGAAGTGTACACTTTATTAAAAACATCATTTTGCTCTATCTAACAATGTATGAATCGTAACGAATTGATATCCTTCCTCATGTAATTCATCAATGATTCTTGGGAGAGCTTCAACTGTTCCGTCTAAGAAGTTACCACCAAAATTATGTTGTAAAACAATGCTTCCTGGAGCAAGATCCTTTCTTACATTACTCAAGATCTCATCTGCAGAGTTCCCACTCCAATCTTCTGTATCTACATTCCACAAAATATTTTTCAAACCAATTTCATTAAAGAGTACCGTCTCCGCTTTCGTATAAGAACCATATGGTGGACGAACTAAATCTGATTGAAGTCCTACTACTTTTTCGATTTGATCTTGAGTCGATAATAATTCTTCCTTTACAGTTGCCGACCATTTGTTTTTCAAATCTGGATGACTCCATGTGTGATTACCTATGCCATGACCTTCATTCACAATTCTTCTCATCTGTTCTGGAAATTTTTCAATTTGCTGTCCGACAACATAAAATGTTGCTTTTACACCCTTTTCTTTTAATATATCTAAGATTTCAGGTGTATATTTATCTTCTGGTCCATCATCAAATGTCAAGGCTACTAGCTTTTCAGTTGTATTAACATTACGAACTAAATTTGATTCTATCGTGTAATTGGTCGTAATTAATGTAGTCTTATTAACCGAATCATACGTAACATTCATTCCTAATTTAGTAGCAACATCTATTAAAGGAACAAATATTTCTCCTCTAAAATTCACTGTCGCAGTAGAAATAGTACTCCTTTTCCATATGTCCAACCACGAATTATAGTCATCTAAATAATTTGTACCAATCGGCAACGAAAACAGCTTATTTTTCATTTTAAATACTATAGAATTATATTTTTCATTCTTATCAACTTGAGCACCAGTATTCTTGAGAAAGAGAGCTGGTACGAGTAAATGATCATCTCTCATAATATATCTCGTATTTATAGGTTGTTTATCGATATAAATAGCTGCTTCAGGTAACTTTGATTCTTGCGCTTCAACAATTGGAGACATAGTAGTAAGCATCGCAATGAATAGCAAATACGTTATAATCCGATTTTTATTCACCATAAATTCTCCTTTACTATAGTTTCTTAAATTTAGCATTTACTAAATTTATTTTTTTACAACCTTTCAAAAGAAACTAAATTTAACCATTTTTAACTTTTTTATGGTATAAATCAAAATTTATAACTTATATATAATAATGTTTATTATCATTTAATTTGTAATAAATAGAATTATCTGATAATATCAATTTGTATCATATACTACTAATAGGGGTGATTTAGTGAGGAATGTGTTGAAAGTTAGTTTTACTCTAGCACTATGTTTTATGTTTTTTGCAACTAGTCTAAACCCTACACACGTTAATGCAGCTGAAGTGAAAACAATTGAGGAAATCACGAATACACCAGGTACTTGGTATGTTGGATTAACTCCACCAAATGTAGACTTAGACAAACCACCGATTGTATTTGTTCAAGGTTTACATGGACAAGCTCAGGATTGGTTTGAAGAGACTGTATACTATGGGGATAATGACATGTACCAAATCGCATATGATAATGGCTACCGGACTGCTTTCGTACAATTAGAAGACGCAACAGGTGGCGATGCTGCTGATATGTGGAAAAATGGAGAGATGCTGGCTAGTATGCTAGAGGAAATTAATCAACACTTTAATGAAAGCGTTAACATTGTTGCTCATTCTAAAGGTGGAATCGATACGCAATCAGCACTCATTCACTACGATGCTTGGCAATATGTAAATAATATCGTCACATTATCCTCTCCACATCATGGTACACCACTAGCTGATGCAGCAAATAGTTGGTGGGCAAACTGGATTGCAGAATTAATTGGATATGGTGATGAAGGAAGCCTAGTCTTACAAACAGGTGAGATGGAAAATTTCCGTAATATCACAGATAACCATGAAAATGCAACTAAGAACAAATACTTTACATTAGCAGGAACAGATTGGGGTCCTTTCGGTTCAGCTCTATACTCCGGTGGTTTATACATATGGGAAGATAACGATGGTCTCGTTCCAGTAACGAGTACGAAGTTACCATATGCAGAACATATTGATACGCTTGATTTAAACCATGATAATATTCGTATCGGAAGCGAAATATTCTCTTATTTCGATAGTAAGTTAGTTGGCACTAATTCTACTCAACAAGAAGTAATGTTTAAATCAATAAATCATGAAGAAGATATTCCTGAGCGCCTTATTGAAGGTGGAGAACTAGATGAAGGTCAATCCGTTCAACAAGATGTATATGTTGAAAATGATTATGATTCAGTAATCTTCCAAGTATGGACTGCAGATGATGATACAAGTGTTGAATTAACGTCTCCAAATGGCGAAATTTACGACTTAACAAGTTCTGAATATGATAAGAGTGAGGACACACAAATATTCAAAAATGCAACGATCCAACAATATTCTATTGATAGCCCTGAACAAGGTGCTTGGAAAGTGACAATGAATAGCGAGAAGAAGGATGCTTACCTTTCAATGACTCATTTCATTGGAGAAGAGACAATTGAGCTTGATAAGAAAAGCTTATTTAATACTAAAGTGAAGAAAGACTCAACTGTTCGATTCAAAGTGAAAGATGCTGAAAAATGGGATATGGATTCCTTTGATATCGACATAAAAGCCCAAAAATCAAAAGATAAAAAGCTTAAAAACAAGAAAAGTTCAGATAAGAAAAATAAAGTAAAGAAAGAAAAAGATAATGAATTGATTGTAGATATGCCAGAAATTACAGAGCCTGGGACTTATAATATAACATTCAACATTTCTGGGAAGACAGCAGACGGAAACCCATTCAAACGAACAATCATTCAATCAGTCTATATAAAAAAATAATAGCTTACACTTATAAAAGCAGCTTAACAGTAAATCTAACTAATTAAAAATAGGAGTAAGTCCTCTACTTTCATTCAACGAGGACCTACTCCATTTCTTTTATGCTACTCGTGAGTAGTAACTGCTCCATCATCCGTTGCGTCTCTAAAGCCTCAACACCATTGACGATTGGTTCAGTGTCACCTTCAACCGCTTCAACAAAATGATGAATCGCACCTACAAATCCTTTTTCCTTCAAAATTGTATCCCATGATCCTGACTCAGTTTTTGTTACCACATTGTTTTCTTCAATTTCTAACGTATGGAGGTTTTTCACTCTCATGATTCGATCGGTTCCAACTAACTCTAATAACTCTAGACCAGTACCCGCTTTACGGTGCATACCAGTATACACTCTCGTTAAGTCTTGATTACAACTGAACGTATGTTGGCTATTAATAAGGTGGTGCTCACTGTTTGTAACGATAAGGCCGCCTTCAATTTGCATTTTTCCATCTGAAAGCCATCTGACTGTATCTATAAGGTGTATATAATCATCTAATAATGTTTCTTCGAAAGGAACACGATTGATCGTGTTTGGACGATGTTTCTCCATTCTGATCCACGAAACTTCATCTACTTTATTTTTAGCCTTTTGATAAAGTGGTGCGAATCTACGATTAAATCCAACCATTAGTTTCCGATTCAGCTTGATCGACAATTCAACTAGCTGTTCAGCCTCTCGATAAGTTGCAGCAAGCGGCTTATCTACATACACGTCTTTTCCACGTTCTAATAATGTCTTCACAATTTCAAAATGAGAATCAGTAGAGCTATGAACAAAAACAATATCACATTGAGAAGATAAACTACTTAAATCAGGAAAACCTTCTATTCTATATGTTGAGCAAAGGTCATTTCTTTTCTTCACATTTGGAGTGAACGCACCCACTAATGACCAGTTTTCTTCTTTAGTTAATATAGGTAGGTAAACTTTTTGAGCAATATCCCCTAACCCAACAATTCCAATACGAGGTTTAGTCAATTTCTGATTTCAACTCCCCTTCTGCTCCCCATTTTTCAAAATAAATGAGCTTTTGTAGGTCGCGACGTTTCTCCCAGTTCTGAAGTTCTAATATTGGAGAGTCTGGATAATTCTCTGTGTAACCTAATGACAGAAGTGCAACTGGGTCAATGTGTGGTGGTATATTCAAAATATCTCTTACATCATTCTTTTTGTAAAAGCTCACCCAACCCAATGCTATTCCTTCAACACATGAGGCAAGCCACATATTTTGAATGGCACATGAGACAGACATAATATCCGTTTCTGGAATTGAATTACGACCAAGAACATGAGATCCACCACGAGTCGGATCACACGTAACGCAAATCGTTAATGGAGCCTGCTTCAAACCTTCGACCTTCAATTCTAAAAAATTATTTTTCTTTTCACCATCATAATGAATTGCCAGTGCTTTTCTTTCTTTTTCCGCTGCCCACGCTAACCTTTCTTTCACTTCATCAGTAGTTATTAATATAAAATTCCAAGGTTGCATAAAACCAACAGATGGTCCACTATGACCTGCCGCAAGAATTCTTTGTATTGCTTCCACTGGTATTGGGTTCGGTAAAAAAGAACGAATATCCCTTCTTCTCTCAATGACTCGATAGACAACATCACGTTCCTCTTTTGAAAACATCCTCTCACCCCTCGTTCAAATTCGAAATTCATGATTACTGTTTAAAAAGTATCTAAAGATAACTCTCCACGTCTTATAAAGCGAAACTTCCGTTGATTCTCACAAATATTGAGTGGGAATCTTAACGGAAGTTACTACGTCATAACTAAATTATAGCATGTATAACTATATATAAATATTATGCAAGGTATTAGTAGATCGTTATTAAATGATATCCAATAAAGTACTTGTCCAACGAATTATCCCATTATGCCGCCTTTTAAGCTCCAAATAACTTACTTTTTCGCTTCATGTACCTTTAATTTTTTACCCTTTACTGTCGTTTTCTTCATCTCATGTAATACAAGTGAACCTTTGCCGTTTAATATATCTACATATGAATGATTTTCCTGTATCGTAATAATCCCAATATCAGCGGCTGATACACCAGCTATTTTGGCGATCGTTCCAACAAAATCAACTGCTCTAATCTTCTTTTTCTTACCACCATTGAAATAAAGTTTCATAATATCTTGATTCAACACTGTATTTTTATCTTCCTTTATTTCAGGCTCTTCATTAAGTTTATTTTCAAATGCTGATTTTGCACTTGCAATCTTCGCTTTTGAAGGCGCGTCAATTTGGGGTAGTTCAAAACCGATATACTCTTCAATACCTTCAACAAATTTCTGTTCATAAGAAGTAACAAATGTGAGAGCTTTCCCCTCTTTACCTGCTCGTCCTGTTCTTCCCGTTCGATGTACATAACTTTCCTTTTCTAATGGTAAGTCATAATTGATAACATGTGTTATATCTTCTACATCAATGCCTCTTGCTGCAACATCCGTCGCAACTAAATAACGAAATTCTCCTCTTTTGAATTCATCCATTACATCAAAACGATCTTCCTGTATCATTCCCCCATGAAGTTTATCAACAGGATAATGAAGATCATCCAACTTCTCAAACAACTCATCAACCCTCTCTTGTGTTCGACAAAAAATAATACAGCTATCTGGATTCTCAACGATCGTTACATCTTTCAACAAGGTAAATTTATCTCGTTCATCCACCTCAATAAGGGCGTGTTCAATTTTATTCGCTGTAATACTAGAAGCTTCAACCTCTATATTCTTTGGCTCGTTCATATACTGATCAGAAAGTTGTTTAATATCTTCTGGTAATGTTGCAGAAAACAATAATGTCACTCGTTCGGATGGCAGCCTCTCTATAATTGCTTCCACTTGATCAATAAAACCCATATTAAGCATCTCATCAGCCTCATCGATAATAAGGTATTTCAATCGTTCAATGACGAGTGTGCCTTTTTCTATATGATCCAAGACTCTGCCAGGAGTACCTACAACGACATGTGATTTTTGTTTCAATTCTATTTTCTGTTTCGCAAAAGGTTGTTTTCCGTATACAGCCGTTGCTTTGATTCGTTTGAATCTTCCTATATTTGATATATCTTCTTTCACTTGAGCAGCAAGTTCTCGAGTTGGGGTTAAAATTAGAGCTTGTGGTTTATTCTCTTCCCATTCAACTAACTCACAGATCGGAATAGCAAATGCTGCTGTCTTCCCACTACCTGTTTGTGATTTCACAATTAGATCTTTCATTTGTAATGCATATGGAATAACTTTAGCTTGTACTTCTGTTGGTTCTTCATAGTTCAAACTAGAGAGAGCTTTCAAAATCTGCTCACATAAATCATATGCTTCAAAACTTCTTTTACTCATGTTATTACCCCATTCTGTTAAATACTTTAATAGTTTTCCTAAAAAGACGAACAAGATTACTACTACTTATAACGATGTTTGAGATGGTTTTATTTCATAAGCATACTCCATAAACCTTTACTCATATATTAATTCTTTGGATAAGACAGTTGCTTTCTGCCTCATCAACTGTCACACTTAAAAAGGTATTAAACTTCCAAACAAAAGAAGGCGTAGGTGACCACATTGGTTGAAATAAAAACTTCTACACTAAGCAATGGAGAATTAAATAGAGGTGTATTTGCAACACGTGATATAGAGAAAGGTGAACTCATTCATGAAGCACCAGTTCTACCTTATCCTAATGCAGAACATGAATTCATTGAAAAAACACTTCTCGCAGATTATGCATTTGAATACGGCAAAAACCACTCTGCCATCCTATTAGGTTATGGTATGCTCTTCAACCATTCATATGAGCCGAATGCTAATTATGAAATTAGTTTTGAAGACCATACGTTTAAATTCTTCGCATACACAAATATAACAGCAGGAGAAGAAATCCTTATTAACTATAATGGTGAAGTAGATGACAACGACCCACTATGGTTTAATGAAGAAAATAATTAACGGCTAGTGATTTAACTAGTAAAATGCGGAAGTGCAGTACTTTGAACTCTACTATCAAAGCACTGCACTTCATTTACCTGTAGAAACAATAAGTTAGCAAACGTTACTATCTTCGTTTGAAACCTTCTTCATCAAGGTATTGTTTTGCCTCATTATAAGACGGGAATGTTCCATCTAAATTCCGTCCAGCATACACATTCCACATATCATCTTCATTCACTAATACTAATGATTGATTTTCTGAATTCACCCATTCTTCTTCAATTTGAATTGGCTCTTCGTCAGGTCTAGGCAAAAGAGACTGAATCGATTCTTCTATTACTGTACGAAGTTCTACTTCAGAGAAATCACGAATATTTGTCATTCCTTTATTATTCGTTGGATAACCTTCCATTAATCCTGTATAAACAAACCCATTTCCATTTGGATGTAAGTGATAGACAACAATTTTCTTCTCCGTACCACTTCCTTCAAAATGGTAGTTAACACGACCGAGCGAAACGTTTTTTCGATCTAATTCTGTAAAAGAATCGATTATCGTTAGTTTTTCTTCAAATGTGAGCATACTTCCTCCATGTATATGTAGATTTAATTCCGATTCATTATACCATTGTACGAAACCAGCACCAAGTTGCCTATACATTCAGAAATTTTGTTTAATAATGTGCCTGAAGAGAAGGCTCATTACTTTTTCTTCTACTGTAAATATAGACATAAGAAAAGCACCTCCAATGTTAGAAAATGGAGGTGCTTTTAAAATTTTGCATGTTAATTATTGGTTTACTCCAGTAGTTCCATATAACTCAAACCACCAGTTTTCTTTTTCTATCAACCAGTTCGGATCATAAGGCATGTCTTTCGATACTTCTATCAGACGTAATGTAGCATTATTATTAAGTACTTCTTCTTTAATTTGTTCTAACGTTTTACCTTCTGTTTCAACACCATAAAAATGACTTACTCGTACGAACTTTTCAGCTTCGTTCAATTGTTCCATTGTTTTCTCAGTTAATTCTACAATTCCATATTCATCTGCGAGAAAGTCTTTGCTTCCTTGCAATGATTTGTCCTCTAATATATTTGCATCAAATTTTGAAATCCCTGTTTCTTCATATACTTGACCGAATGTTTTTCCTTCTGTATTAATCTGCTTTCTTTCTACATCGTTATACATCATTGCCCATGGATCTTCACGAATGATTTGATTTTCTTTCTCTTTTAATTCTTGTCTCTCTTTCTCTGAACCTGTAAGATTTTCATATTCAAATAACGGGTCTAAGTCTGGTTCTTCAACGTATTTGTAAAATAGATCTTCGTTTACTTCAACCGATTCTCCTAATGAATCAGTAAGTATTACTGTACCATTTTCTGGATAATCAATAGCTAACCCACCATGAAATTTACCAAAAGTGAAATCTTCAAATTGAATTTTACTGAACTCTGATAAAGTTGCTACACTTTTAACTTGATTCGCTAATTGAATTGCTTCAACTGTAATTTCACTATCGTTTTTAGAGCTTGCGAATGCATCAGTATTAAGTGCTGTGAATCCTCCTCCCATTATTGCTGCTGATAGTGTTAATGCTATTATCTTTTTTTTCGTTTTATTCATCTAAATTATTTCCTCTCTGCACATAATATTATTTTTTAGTATTTGAACCCTCTACTATTGTTACGTTAAATGCTAACTTATTTGTGGACTCCCTCCTTTCATCTAATACCGATTATACAAGCCACTTCTTAACTTTAAGATATGATAAAAGTGAATGTTTCCTTAAGAACATGTTCATTTATTTCTTGTTATCACGAGAGTTTATTAAATGATGGAACTCCATTAACGCATTTAGAAGGAAATATCCATCAATGCTAGAGTATCTACTCATATAATGCTAAGTATCAACCTCAAGAGCTTCCAATTACTCCCTTCCACCACTTATCTTCTTCAATTAACCAGTTCGGATCATAAGGCATGTCTTTCGACTCTTCCTTCAAACGATAGGTAGCATTAGCCTTAAGAAGCTCTTCTTTAATTTCTTCAATCGTTTTACCCTCTGTTTCAATACCAGGTAAATCTACTTCTCTTACAATCTCCTCTGCTTCCTTCAATTGTTCCTTTGTTTTTTCTTCTAACTCAACAATTCCATATTCTTCAGAAAGGTATTTTCTACTATTTTCTAGAGAACCCTCTACTATATAACCTCTGTATTTATCCATATTCGTTTCTTCATATACTTGAGCAAATGTCTTGCCTTCAGTATCAATACGTTCTGCAAAGTTATACATACTTACCCAAGGATCCATACGAACAGTCAGTGCTTCTGTTTTTCTAAATTCTTCTCTCTCTTCCTCCGAACCAGTAAGGTCATCATTTTCAAATAATGGATATAATGGCTGACCTTTGTACTTTTCAAATAAATCTTTATCCACTACAACTGACTCGTTTAAAATATCATCTACTAGCTCTATTTTCCCATCACTCCTATCCTTGATCTCTGTGCCAAAAGATGCTTTACCGAAAGTGATACCTTCAAATTGAACATTCTCGAAATCTGATATTGTTTTCGCTCTTACTATTTGTTCTTTTAACTTAGATGCTTCTGATGAAACTTCACTAGTGTTTTTTGTACTTACAGATACCTCTGAATCATTTGCAGCACAACCTCCACCAATTACTACTGCTGATAAGGATAATGCTAGAAGTATTTTTTTCGTATGATTCATTTTCACAGCTCCCTTTCTATGTGTGTGTTTGTATTTTTAAAATAATAGATTAATCTATATCGATTAGAGAAAGATAACAGCCCTCTGTTAAAGGTTGTTTCACTTTATCTAATACCTATCATACAAACCAATTCTTAACTATCAGCTTAGATTAAAATGAAGATTTCCTTAAGATAACCTTTATTTTTATAAGATGATAACGAGATTTTAGTTTTCATAAAATAATTTTCATCGAAATAAGAATTTCAGTCATTGCGTTGAATAAAATATTTTTAAATATCAGTTTAGATATAAGAAAAACACCTCCAATTTTAGAACTTAGAGGTGTTTTTAAAATTTCCCTTAGTCTTTAGCATAGTTATTATTCGTTTACTCCAGTAGTTCCAAATAACTCAACCCACCAGTTACCTTTTTCTATCAACCAGTTCGGATCATAAGGCATGTCTTTCGATACTTCTTTCAGACGTAAAGTAGCATTATTATTAAGTACTTCTTCTTTAATTTATTCTAACAATTTGCTTTCTGTTTCAACACCTTAAAATGGCTTGCTCGTACAAACTTTTCAGCTTCGTTCAATTGTTCCTTTGTTTTTCCCTCTATCTCAACAATTCCATATTTATCTGCGAGGAAGTCTTTGCATTCATCTAATACCTATTCTACAAACCAATTCTTAGCTTTAAGATATGATAATAATGAAGATTCCTTAAAGAACATTTATATTCATTTCTTGTAATCACTAGAGTGTATCTAATGATTACGAAACTTCTATAATGATTAAGGAATGGCATTTAACAATGAAAAATCACTACTCATATATGATTGATTAACGACTAACAGAAGGTGAGTATACTTCTTTCCACCATCCATCTTCTTCTATTAACCAATTTGGATCATAAAGCATATCTTTCGATTCTTGCTCTAATCGATAGGTAGCATTAGTCTTAAGAAGCTCTTCTTTAATTTGTTCGATCGTTTTACCTTCTGTTTCAATGCGTGCGAAAATCGCATCACCTATAAGCCCCTCTGCTTCCTTCAATTGTTTCTTTGTTTTTCCCTCTATCTCAACAATTCCATATTCTTTAGAGAGGTATTCTCTACTTTCTTTTAGTGATTTATCTGCTATATAATGTCTGAACTCCTCCATATTCGTTTCTTCATATACTTGACTGAATGTTTTTCCTTCAGTATCAATAAGCTCTGCAAATTTATACATCATCGCCCATGGATCTACACGAACGGTAAGTGCTTCTGTTTTTCTAAACTCTTGTCTTTCTTTCTCTGAACCAGTAAGGTCATCATGCTCTAATAATGGATATAAGGACGGTTCGTCCACATATTTATTAAATAACTTTTCATCAATAACAACTGACTCGTCTATCGTGTACGCTGATAGTTCTACTTCACCGCCTTTATCACTCAATACCTCTATGCCGTAATACGCTTCTCCGAAAGTGAAATCTTCAAATAGAATTTTATCGAAGTCTGCTAATGTTTTTGCTCTTACCACTTTTTCTGCTAACTTAGATTCCTCAGTTGAACTTTCACTAGTGTTTTTTGCACTTACAGATGCTTCTGAGTTAATTGCAGCACAACCTCCTCCAATTACTACTGCTGATAACGATAATGCTAAAAGTATTTTTTTCGTATGTTTCATTTTCATAACGTCCTCTCTATGTGTTTTTTATTTTTATTTGAGTAATGTTATAAAGTAATAGGTTTGGACACTAAGTCTTTTATTTTAACACTTAATAGATACAACTATTTTTAAATCACAATATAAACGTCAGTAATCTCCAAATTCATTCAACAAGCTGTTAGTGAAAGAAAACTCCCCTTTAAAGGGAATATCACCTTATCTAATACCAATGATACAAACTATTTCTTAACTTTCAGCTCACATAAAAATGAAGATTTTCTTAAGATACCCTTCATTTCTTCTGACAATCACTAGATTATTCATTTTTATAAAACAATAAACGCTATTCCTCCTAATAATGTAGAAGAAATAGCGTTTGTCATTACCAAGTCAATTGTTAAACTATACGAATTAATGTTGATAAAGTGAAACTTCCATCTGTGGAGGTATTCCTTCATCCTCCACTGGTAGTTAGTTGAACCATTCAGGTAATTACTGACGCTTGTTACCACAAGGGTATGACTAAGGCCCTCTCCCACTTAAGTTTCTTTGATTTTTCCACGTTTTGAAGTGGGAGTCTTAATATCAGTTGAAACGTGATAAATCGATAATAGCTACACCTTTATTACAATGCTTCGATTTGAACCGTTACCTTAAATAAGTCTCCGTCTAACTCAACTCGCATCGCACCACCATGTAAGTCAACAATCGATTGGACAATTGCAAGCCCTAATCCTGAACCTTCTGTATGTCGTGATGTATCTGCACGTTTAAACCGCTCAACAAGTTCATCAATATTTTCACCAAGCTCATATTTCGTGACATTTTTAATGATGAACTCAGCAAGACCATTTTCTTGTTTTAACGTTACATACACTCTTGTATTATCGAGTGAATATTTCATTGCATTCGTAATTAGGTTATCTAATACGCGCCACATTTTTTGCCCATCCACATTAGCAATAACTGGTTTATCAGGTGTTGTTACTCTGAACTCAAGTCCAGATTGTTCGATTTGTTCTTGATGCTCACCAATTACTTGTTGTGCCAATTGAGTCAAATCGACCTTTTGTTTTTGAAGCTCCAAGTTTCCACTAGCCATTTTTGAAACTTCAAATAAATCCTCAATTAGTGTCTTCAATATATTTGATTTCCTTTCCAAGATATCTACATACTCTTTTCTCTCTTCTTCTGATAGATCTTGATTTTTTAGCAAATCAGTATAAGTGATAATTGAAGTAAGTGGTGTTCTTAAATCATGACTAACATTTGTAATCAACTCTGTTTTTAATCGTTCACTCTTCGCTTGCTCTGTTAATGATGTTCTTATTCCTGTTCTAAGTTTATTCACATGTTTTGCATGTTGAGAGAGTACCGATCTCCCTCTCTCAGGAATTGGCTCATGTGATACTCCATTAGCAACCTTTTCTGTCGCAATCAATATTTTATTCAAATATCCTGTTTTACTTAACATTAGAATAACGGCTGGTATACCGATAAAGATCGAACTTATAATATAGAGTAGAGGTAACGCACTACTATTCCCATACCCTATAGTAAGAACTGTTCCTACTCCCCAGAAAAACACAATTGCTAGCGTAACCAACACTTGAATACCAACAGAAGTTTTAGAAAAAATACTCGTAAATGAATCAATTCGGTTAGCAATAAATCCACGTTTTAATTTACCTATTACATCAGGGTCACGCTTCATGTCATCTAGTAGCCACACGCATTTGGAAATAAGCAACCACACTAAGAAAGTAGTAATACCTAAATTAAACAAATCGGAAATAAAGACTCTCTGAGAATTTGCATATGAGTAATAATACATATAGTTTGTTAAAGAATTGACAAAGACATTAGTAACCATAAAAGTAAATAAAACTAACAAAAGCTGTAAGTCAAACGGTAATGCTTCATACCGCTTTCTTAAAGAAGACTCTTGAAACCATGATTTTTGAAACTTGAATAAAAAGACGACTACTAAGAGCGAAATAATGCCTATAGCCATTGTAATAAACGTTAATGTTTTGTGTTTATAAAAAGCTTTGTAATCCATCAAATCTGCAACTGCTGTCTTAGGTAAAATAATCTGTCCATAGAAAGTACTCGAAGATGTTTCACTTATTATCTCTTGTACTTCTTTACTGTACGCATCCATGCTTGAAGGAACTTCTAAGTACTTTGTTCCTTCACTATATGTTTTTGAAAATGCTGCTTTCTCTGAAACATCACCTTGTGTATAAGTTTTTCCTGTCTCAACATTCGTAAGCTTGTAAGCATAGTCACCATAATTTGATTGAAAGCTTGCCTTACTATTTTTTATGTCAGTAATATATATGTCAATTTCCTTTTCTTTCTCCGCTTTGATTTTTCCAGCAACGTAACTGTCATCCTCAAACTTTTTTTGTATATCAACAATTTTTGTATCTCTTTCTTTTATATATACATTTTTAATCATTTCATCATCTGATGCTTCTGCATCAGCTATACGCTGATTATACTGTGATTGAATTCTATCTATTTGCTCACTTAAACTACCGTCTCTATATCGATATTCTTCTATTTGCTCTTGTGATACAGTAATGTTCCCTTTTAACTTCTCTGCATCTAATTCAGTAAGCATAATTGGTCCTAATTGACGCAAAAAATCATCATATCTGTTCTGAAAATTCTCATCTTCAAAATAATCCGATCCGATAAAACGTGGACCTTGTTCAATTGTTATAAATGCTGAAACAAAAACAACAGTAACTAATAAACACCAGCTATATACTTTCCAAAAATTTTTCTTCACTGTATGATTCTCCTCACTTATCTATCAGTCATATTATTAAGAATAATAATTACTGAGAAAACACTTTTCTGTATATGATTTCTATTCAATAAATTATTTTTCAATTTTATACCCAATGCCCCATACAACTTTTAAGTATCGTGGATTTTTCGGATCTGTTTCTATTTTTTCACGTATTTTACGAATATGGACTGCTACGATATTTTCTGCATTGTAAGCTTGTTCATTCCAAACACGTTCATAGATATCACTTATCGAAAACACACGACCTGCGTTAAGAAGTAATAACTCAAAAATTTTGTACTCGGTTGGTGTAAGCTTAACTGGTTTCCCATCGACCTTAACTTCTTTAGAATCTTGATTAAGCTCTAAACCATCCACATGTGCTACTTCTTGCTTTTCAAGCATTGTTCCTAGTTGTACATAACGACGCATTTGTGATTTTACACGTGCGATCAATTCCATTGGATGAAAAGGTTTTGTAACATAATCATCTGCCCCGACTGACAAACCATGAATTTTATCAGTCTCTTCTACTTTTGCACTTAACATAATGATTGGAATGTTATACTGATTTCGAATTTTAAATGTCGCTTCGATCCCATCCATCTTTGGCATCATAATATCAAGGATGATTAAATGAACTTTATGATTCTCAAGTCGTTCAATTGCTTCAACTCCATTTGCTGCTTTTAAAACTTGATAACCTTCATTCTTTAAATAAATTTCAATCCCGTCTCTAATTTCCTTATCATCATCGGTAACTAATATCGTATATTCGCTCATCGTTCCACCTCTTTGATTACTAGCTTGATTTTATTGTACTTGTAAATTCTTAACTTTTCCGATAGATAAAAATGAAGATTTTCTTAAGAAGTTCATCTTTTTATTGTTCATATTTCATTAACCTTAAATCATTTGATACAATTTCGATAATTCCAAATTATGTATTTGATAATAATTGTACTTCATTCTTTAATTTGGTTAAAGTTGCTTCTTTCATACAGAAAAACGCATTCTAGTTACTACAAAAGTTTAAGACGTAAAAAGGCTCACCAATTATAAAATGGTAAGCTACTGTTAACTATTCTATATTCGACACTTTTACTATTATTTATGATAACTGCATCTCATTACGTTCAACTAATGAATCATATACCATTAGACCAGTACTATCCTCAGCTCATTTGACTACTTATCTACTTAATGGTAGATTATTTTTTTTGATATTAATACTACTTTGCAAAAAATATTAGATGATGGGCTTCACCTTATACAGAAACAAGGCTACTTATTAGCACAGATTTAAAATAATTAAATCCTTACAATAGAATATACTAAAATTTTCATCTTTCTTCATTGTGATTTTTTGATTTAACATCATAAAACTATAACAACGCTGACTTACTTTAGCCTTGAAATCGCATCACCAAGTTGAAGTAAGTTAATAGCAATATTCGAGAAAGCTTTGTACTGTGCTACCTTTACATCACTAGGTGGCCCCTGCTAATTATTGCTGTTTGTCTACGGACAATGGGCTAGAATAAAGGTGTGTCAAAAATGGTATATAATTTACCTTTTGAACACACCTTTTATTATCATAAAATATAAATGAATCAACAATTCAATACCTTGAAATTTTTAAAATTAGTTCAATAAAAATTGACTAATTAGTAATTGCAAATCCAATTTCCCTCTGATATTTCCTATGTAAAATAACTCAGTTAATCGAGGCTTAATATTATATATTTTCACCTAATACATACCTTTTATCTCTCAAATTTAAAACCCATATTTATAAGAACTTTTATAGTTTCAGTTGCTGTAATACGATCATATTGTTTCTCCGATTCCTCAAGTTCATGATATGGTTTTAAACATGGATGCTTCTTCAAAAGGTCATTCCGTTCTACACCGTATGTCCAACCCTCTCTGATTCTATTATCTGCCCATCGCTCATGGACATTTTCAGCAATAACTTCTATAACTTCTTCTATATCATCTGGTAGTATTGTTAAAGATGTATCAATTGGTAATGGCTTATATGTCATCAAATTTCCCTTCTTTTGCATTCATAGGTTTAACAATTTTATCCCCTGCTGCCTCAACAATCTTAAAAATTCTTTGTACACTATGTCGATCTAGCTCTTTATAATTAACTTGATTTCCCTTAATCTCAGATCGAACTTGAGACACTTCATCTAAATCATTCCAGGTCGTTAAACAATAATGTTTTTTATTTTCATGATCTATTTCTTCATGAGGAGGAATTTGTGTATAACCATTAATGTGATGAAAAGCATTCCACCGATTATGCTCTGTTATGGCAAGTCTTTCTAGTTTATTTACTAACATACTATTAAACTCTTGGAGATTAATAGTTGTATACATTTTTTCACTCACTTCACCTGTACTTACCTGTCTTAAACCAAGATAACTCAGTTTTGCATCAATATGATCTGCTTGAGCACGGTTAGATGATTTGATAAATGCTGTTAAGTTGTTCCATGGTTGTCCATTTTCATTTTTTTTGAGGTAAAGATCATGTATAGCTTTTGCAAGTCGGTCTTGCTTTTCATTAATAATAGTCCCAACATTAGAAATGTCATCTGTATTTCCAAATCGAAAGAGATTATGAAATTTTTTATTATGGTTATCAATCCAACGGGCAAAAGTAGAATCCCTAATCATTTTTATTCCTGTTGGCACTGTTTTCAACTCTGTCATAAAATTCAAAGCTGCCTTTAAGCTTAATTCATCATCGTTTAAACAAATAGCAATGTAGCTGTATTGATTCTCACTCGTCTTAATTTGTCTAATATGTTCTTTAAATTCTTTTGTTCGAATATCATAAGATAAAAATTGGATGTCACATACCTTGTTAATTAGTGGATATCTTAAATAGAACCAAGATGATAAAGTTTCAGCATCACTATCAATAACTGTCACCCTTAAAGGCCTTTCACTTGGAAAATGAGCGATCTTAGCTGCCTGAAGTAATATATTCTCTCCTATCCTACCAAAACCAACAATGAGTAAATGAGCATTTTCCTTATCCATATCAATATTTTCATATAAAGGTTTTTTAAAGAATAACTGTTTAGCACTATTTTCATAAATATTTAACAGTTTTAAATCAAAATGAGCCTTACTCACCTCTTTTTCTATTTCTTGAATTACATCTTCTAATTGTTTATCTACAAAATGGACAATTGTCTTTATAGGAGAATCCAATTTTTTATTTAATAGATATTCATCAAGTTCCATTAGTGCATCTAAATTTTGGGAATCACTCATGGTATAAATGATAATATTCCTACTTCGTTCAACACACATCTTCTTGTATAATGCTTGATCCGTTATATCTCCACATAACACTTTCACACCGTTTAATTTAAGTGTTTGAATTTTAGAATCGTCATTATTCTCAGTAAGTAATAGAACTTTCTTACGTTGTTTTAATAAATCTAATGCAAGGCTAACAGAATAATCATTTAAACCAATAATCGTAATGAAGGAACTATGATGTGTTATAAAATAAAAATTGATCCTTTCAAACATACTAAATAAAATAATATGGACAATGGATGACACAACTATAAAAAAAGCTAGCCATTTGGTTACGATCAAATACAATGGGGGAGCTGGATATACAGGAATATCAAAGTTAATAAAAAACATTCGAACCGAATTATATGCTGCTTCATCAATAGAATATCCATATGTTACTTTAAAACCAAATACACCTATTACAAAAGTTAACATAGCTAGTAGTATTGTAAATAACGCCCACTTGCCATGAGAAATCTCTGATATATATATTTCTAACGGATTTCTTTTTTCTTGTTTAATATCGCTATGTCTACTCATTCACAATAACTCCCAAGCTTCTCATTTCTTTATTACATCTACAATGTTACTACTAATCCATCCGTAATGCCCCTTCTTATATTCCACTTTATACCAAACAATTCCTTTCGACTGACCAGTCGCCTTTTCACCAGTAAAAGGAATTTGTTGTTTAGGCTCAATTTCATAGATTTTAGAAGAATTATAATCTGGATTATTACGAATAACACCGCCTCCATTTTCTTTTGACAATTCTACAAGTAAATTCGTTTCAAAAACACTTTCATCATTATCCATTGGAAGATTACTTACGTAAGATTCACCCAATATAGGACTCATTAAATATTTTTGTTCATACTTTATAATTGCATTAGCCGCATCACTTTCTGGCATAGAATACATCATAATAGGAATGCCAAAAATAAATAAAGCTGAAATAAACTTTAGCCTTTTTTTCATATTTATCGGCATATCCCATGATAAACGTCTAATCTTCAGAATTAATTTCAATATATTAGAAATAAATTCTTCTATTTTTTCAAACCCTGTTGAAGCCACACCACCATTTTGGCGCTTTTTTTTCATAATCAAAAAAATTAGCCTATAGATCACACTAATACCTATAAAATAAAATAAGTTATATAGTAATACAGTGACTAGTCTTAAAGTCACTTTCACTCCCAATAATAATATTTGAACTACTAAAATTAACCCAATAGTTAATAATAAATATCGTATGAATACTGGCATTTGGTAGAGAAATTGAAATATTTTATAAATACTCTCCATCATAATCAATCAATCCCTTAATTAAGTTTAAGCATAATGATTTCATTCTAAAACATCTTCTTCCTCTTCTTCTTGAAGAGTAGATTTTAAATTTAACCTATTACTATCAGCTTTTGAAGTGCCACTTAGGTGATTTCTACTAAGTAAATTTCCTCCTTGATTAAAATAGTGATTTATTAATTTCCGCTTGTCATTTGGATTAATATTGGGATCGGCTTCGATTTCGCTTAGAATAACTTTCCTCTCTCTTATACTTTTCACACTTATACTCTCTAACTTTTCCATAATATCTAAAGCTTCATTGTAAGAATAGTTAGCCAACAAAATATCCTTTAAAGAGTGTTCTTCATGAATTTTCTTAGATTGAGTAATATCATCACTTTTTTCAAGATTTTTTCTTGCTCTCTCCCCAAGCTTTACGTTCCCATGAACATCAGTAAGTTTTAAGCCGAACTGCCTAAACACTTGAATAACATCTAAATTATTATTCAAATTACGGATTTCTTCGGACAAAATCTGTTTTTCTTCTATTGAATATTTACAAACTAAACCATCAAGAATGTAAAAAATTTTCTCTTCTAATGCAATTTGTGGGTTATCATATTCTTGTACAATAAGCACTGGATCTTCTACTCTATAATCAAATAAAATTGACAGATTAAAAGTATAGATTTCTTCCGAAGAAACAAACTCTTTATCAATTTTCAGTTCTTTTTTTTTCATATCAACTTCATAATATGTGTGATATTTTCCAAAACGGTGTTCACTTTTATGCATTCTATCACCATCTTTTAATACCAAATTATTTCCTTGTTTATCAATATACACAAGAGCAATTTCTTTTGAAGATGATGGTACTGATGCAAAAAGGTTAAACTTTACTTCTTCTTTGTTAAGAATTAAGCCCATGACATATCCCCCTCCTCTTTCGAGATTAATCTAATTAATGGTAAAATGGGCTCGTTAAAGCCCGAATGTTGATTACGTTTTATAAACTTTTCAATCTCATATTCATTACATTCTGTAATTATTGATCGAATTAAATTTCGATAACTCTTGTGACATTTTTTATTTTTACTAGCTACTATTAACCATGAATCTAAAAGCATCTGAGCACCATTAACAGTTCTACTATTGTTAAGTGACCATGCTAAGACTGGTTCAAAAAGCCTCTTCCTAAGATCTTTATTTCTAATAAAGTATTCAATTATTTCATCATCTTGTTTAGTAAAAATACTGAAAAGCAGATTGTAAAAAACAATTCTTGGTCCAATTTCTTCTTGAATTTCTTTATACCACTTTTCTAAAAAGACAATAAAATATGTACGATAATTTGAATCAACAACTCCGTAACTTAATAGGTTGCTAAAGCTCCTTATCGTCCTTCCTCTAATCTCTTTTCGGTTATTAATAAATATCATTTTCAAATTTTTCAATGCTATTGGATATGTATATGCCCCAATAATTCCCCCGTAAGCAACACTAGTTACCCATTGATATTGTGAGTGGTTAGTGATTTTAGTCCAAGAGTTTAAGAGGTTAGATATCCATTTCATAGTAGTTTGATCTTCTGATAGGCTATTTAATACCTGAATTGCAGTTAGACGGTACCTATAATCATTATTCAAAACCCAAGGTTGTAGAACTTTATCTTGTATAAAAATAAAATCTTGTCTAGCTAAGTGTACAATTACACTAATTAATTGTTTCTTTTCTGTTTTTTTTGAATTAACTACGGCTTCATTTAGCCATTGAATTATAGAATTGTGATACTGAGGATAGTGATTCCATAAGTATTCTAAAATTTTTTCAGAATAAGATAATTTCGAAAAACGAATGTATCTTTCAGGAAAACTACCTATTAATGTTCCCTTGGAACTCATATAAGTTTCAGCTTTCAACTTTTTCAAACGCTGTTCCCTTGACAAATAAATATAATCTGTTTTTGATTCCATTACACCTATCTCTGATTGGATATACTTTTTTAAACCAAAAGAAACTTCTTCAAATAATTTATATGGCACGTCTCTCAATGCTACTAATGTGAACAATTGAGAAAAATAATCCATGCTCATATTTTCTTCAATTAAAATCTTGGTTTGATTTTCTATATTTTTTGATAAAGAATCCTTGATCTCTTCCATATTTTCCGACAAACTCTCTTCAATTAAAACCTTTGCTAATAGGTGACTATCCCCAGGATTAAATAACTCTTCAATTTCACTAATATTTAATTTTTGTAGCTTTTCAAGTGCCTTATTATGATTAGGGTGTTGAGGATATAGATGATGAATATGTTTCTCTATTATACGCTTTGTATTAATTGGCTTTGATAATTCATATATGTATTCTTTATCGTATGAAGGTTGTTGAATGGTTGTAAAAATTATAAAACTACCGACTTCTTCTAATTTATTTTGTAAAGGTTCTATGAGATTTTGATGACTGAGTTGATCAATAAAACCTGCCTCACAATATTCAAGTAAATATCCTGAATTTTCCTTAAAATGAATTTGTAATATTTCTACCAAATTTATTAGATGTAATTTAAATATTTTATTAACTTTAATTTTCTGTAATATATGAATTCCTGCAGTGGATTTTCCTGTTTGTTCTTGATTATATAAAACTAGTACTCTATGATTTTGTAATGTTTCTTGAAGTTCTAAATAATTAGGATTCGGTTCATATACACTTTCAATAAAGTCTAATTTAGTTTTCTCCATCGGAGAAAATAGAAAGTCGGCTCCATTTACCTTGTGACTCTCTAATTTGAACTCTGGGATTTTGGAAGAAGTAATTGTTACATTATCTTCTAACTCTAATTGTTCACAGATTTTATCCACAATTTGTTGCCAGTCTTCTTCAGTTAAGTGCACGCCATTAAACATCTGAGCAGTTTCTAAAAAATATCGAAAATCTTTTGGCCATTCAGAATTATCATGTGCTAGATCCTCAATTAATAAAGGTATAATAAGCATATCTCTTCGATAAGCTAAGCTAATTTCTGTTGCTACATGACGTGATTCAAAAGCTTTTCTAGAAATAAGAATGATAAAAACCTTACAAGATGCAATCTGCTCTATAATCTCGACAGCATAATTCTCCCCAGGTCCTATATTTCTCTTTGCATACCAACATTTCAATTCATAACTCTCTAATCTATTTACAAGTTCTAGCATCTGCTTTGTATCAGCAGAGCTGTAACTAATAAAAATATTCCCCAAGAGTTCACTCCTCCTATAACAATTAGGTATCATTAGCTACTTTTATTGCTCTCTTTTTCATAAGTAAAGTAAAAACTTGTACTGTACTCATTTTAGACAAAGACAAGCTTAGTAAAAATCAAAAATATGTTCTAAAGACTCTCTACCATGTCAGATGATGTTTCTACTAATTCTTGTAATTTAGCAATACGTAAGTCAGGGTCTGGATGACTTGAAGCAAGGTTTGCCCATAATCCCTTAGTATCTATTTCATATTCATTAAAACTATCTAATACATCGATTAATTGATGGCCGTAACCTACTTTGTAAGCAAATTCATCTGCTAAATATTCATTTTGCCTACTAGAGTGCATAACTAACGCAGTACCTAATTTTGTCCATAACCACATCATTCCAACTAAGATCATATCGACAAAAAATGCAATAACAAATGAGCCCAAACCTCTACTTGCTCCACCAGCAAAAGATGCAATAACTAGGAAAAAGAAACGGTAAAGAATAAACAAAATTGATAAAATTAAATTCCCAACTGTAACTACAAGTATTAAATCCGTGTCTTTATTTGACAGATGACCAAACTCATGAGCTAAAGTTGCTTTAATCTCTTCATCTTCATATTCTAAAAAACCCTTAGTTAAACAGATGGTTTTTCTACCTGTAGCAAATGCATTTGGTGATTTATCATTGGAAATAAACAACTTTACATCATCAGATATTGTTGGATCCATTTTCTTGGCTTTTTCATAAACCTCGTCAAATAGTGGTTTTAATCGAGCAATGTGATCTTTTCTAGCTAGCGGTTTACAACCTGTCTGTAACCTTAAAATCCATTCTCCAATCGGTGAGAGTGCCATTGCTAAAGATATAATATAGAGCGTTAATCCAAGTAAAATATCACCAAATATTCCAATTACAAGGATTGTGTTTAGAATAAGATAAACTGCGATACCAATATTGCTCTTATGTTTAAGCCTCGCTACGAAATCTACGATATAGATCATAATACTTTATCTCCTTTTAACATTTTATGAAAATTGAACCAGTCCTAAATTATCATAATTCTGACTTTTTTGTCGTCGAAATTTGTCGAATTTAAATATTGTTTTTTAATAGTTGAAATTTTTTTTGTTAAATTAAAGAAATATACTGAAAAAGCGTTATCGTTTTTCACTTATAATTCCATAACCTAAAATTATATTCACTACAACTTCAAGTGCTTCACCCAAAACCTAATATCTTATTCATACAAAGTCTTATCAAGAACCTTAGAAGTTAGCTTTTGAATTTTTAATATTTTCACTGTTATCAAACAACTATTTGTATTTAAATTATATTTACACTTTTTCAAAATCATAGGATAATATTTAGAGAATAAAACTAGAATACAAGGGGTAAAATCACCATGATAAAAAATGAAACTAAACTTTCTGAGCGTTTTGAAGTGGCCTATAATAAAATAGATACTGTTTTAAAGAAATCTGTCATCAACTCTGACAAAAGTTACACCGCCCTTGTTAGAAAGGGCGCAAAACACCATCAACTTATTGAAACTTATTATGATGAGTTGATTCAATATGGAAAATTAAGAAATGCAATTGTTCATGGAAAAAAAGAAGTAGGTGAGTACATCGCTGAGCCTCACTTAGAAGTAGTAGAAAAAATTGAAACAATTGCTACTATTTTCACACAGCCAAATTACGCTCTAACAATAGCAACAAAAGATGTAATTCTATTTGATTACGAGGATACTGTTGTATCAGTGATCAGAGCTATTAAACAGCACAATTATTCCCAATATCCAGTTTATAAAGATAAAAAATGTATTGGATTACTAACAACAGGTGACATTGTAAAGTGGATGGCAAATTATACAGTAAACAATATTGTAGATTTAGCAGATATTAAAGTAAAAGATATTCTAATAAATTTAGAAAATCTCCCTATAAAGTTTGTAGAAAAATCAATTAATATCTTTGAAGTAGAAGAAATTTTTGAGAATGTACATAAAGAAAAGAAAGACTTAGAAGCAATAATTGTAACAGAAAATGGAAGAATAAATGAAAGACCACTAGGTTTAATTACAGCGTGGGATTTAATTGAAATTGATTATACAACTGAATAAGTTACAATTTCAATGCTGTCAACAGAAAAAAACTGATTATAACATTGACCACAGGTGATTTTTTATTCAACAGAAACTTATACTTTTTATAAATAGTAATATTTAAAAAGCCCAATCCTTTTAATGGCATTGAGCTTTTTAGTCTATTTTAATTCAATTTTAGAAATCACTTCAACATGACTCGTCTGCGGAAACATATCAACAGGTTGCATGTATTTCACTTTATAATTCCCACTTAACGTTTGAATATCTTTTGCTAGCGTTGATGGGTTACAGGACACATAGACGATTTTCTTCGGTTTCACTTTTAACAGTGTATTAAGTAGCTTATTATCACAGCCAGTACGTGGTGGATCGACGATGACAACATCAGGACGCCAGCCTTCTTTCGTCCATTTCGGAAGAAGTTGTTCGGCCTTACCTACATAATAATTAGCATGTGTAACGGCAAATTTGTCAGCATTCTTCTTTGCATCTTTAATCGATTCTTCAATAATATCCATACCGCGTAACTCTGCTGCTTCATTTGCAACCCATAACCCTATCGTACCAACACCACAATAAGCATCTACAACTTTTTCTTTGCCTGTTAATTTGGCTGCTTTTTTCACTTCATCATAGAGTTTAACTGTTTGTACAGGATTTAATTGGAAAAAGGCACGCGCTGATAATTCGAAAGACAAGTCGCCTAACGTTTCTTGGATGACTTCCTCTCCTGCTAGATGAAGTGTATCTTCACCAAAAATCAATGATGTTCTCTTTCCATTAATATTTTGCATAATAGACGTAAGGTTTGGAACTCGTTTTTGAATCTCTTCAATTAATAATTCTTTCTTTGGAATCTTCTCTTTCACTGTCACAAGGACGAGCTGTGTTTCGCCTGTAGCAATGGCGGTACGTACAACAATTGTGCGAATGCCACCGCTATGATCTCGCTCATCATAGATTGGTATATTTAATTCTTGTAGCACGTCTTTAACAACTTGTGTTACTTCGTTTGTTTTCTCATGTTGAACCATACATTGCGAAAGATCCACAATTTTATGAGAGTTCGGTTGATAAAGTCCAGCAAGTACTTTCCCTTTTTCCTTAGTCGTTTGCAATTGACTTTTGTTACGGTAATACCAAGGATCATCCATCCCAATCGTCTCTCGAATGTCAATCTTATCTAACCGTAATTTCGTATGACGCTCCATCGCTTGGATAACGTGATCACGTTTTTCTTCTAGCTGTTGTGGATAAGCGAGGTGCTGTAATTGGCATCCACCACACTTATGATAAATCGGACAAGGTGGTTGAATGCGGTGCGGTGATTTCTCACGAATTTTTTTCATGGATGCTTGAACGAATTTATTTTGTACTTTTTCTACTCGAGCAACAACTACTTCTCCTGGTAGTGCACCTGGCACAAACACAACTTGGCGTTTGAAGAACCCTACACCTTCACCGTTAATACCCAGTCGTTTTATCGTTAACGGGAACTCTTGTCCCTCTTGTATTGTAACTTGTTTGTTATTCATATGAATTTCTCCAGTAAAATAAATTTGGCAGTCAAATGACTGCCACTACGTTCATTATAGTACAGGGAATGAATAAAGGGAAATTGCCTTCTAAATGAGGTTAACTATTATAAGTTATAAAACGGTGCTGGAAGAAGCTTATCGAACATATAGTCATTTAAGCTCTTGAATTCATAACCTTTCGCACGTAAATCATCGATTGCCTTACCTAGAGCGTCAGCATTATCCTTTGAAACTGAATGAAGCAACATAACTGCCCCTGGATGTATTTGCCTCATTATATTATCGTACGCATACTTCCATCCCTTTTGTTGATCAGTCTTCCAATCAACAAATGCCAATGACCAAAATACGTTCACATAACCTAGCTGTTCAGATAATGCTAAAGTTCGTTCACTAAATACGCCACGTGGAGCACGCAAATATGTCATCGACTTCTGTGAAGTAAGTTCTGCAACTGCCTTTTCAACAGACTGCAATTCTTCCTTTAGCTTCTGATCTGATACTGTCGTTAAATCAGGATGATGCCATGAATGATTACCAACGATATGTCCTTCATTCACCATCCTCTTTACAAGCTCAGGTTGATCCTTCACATAGTGACCTGTAATAAAAAATGTTGCGGGTACTTTTTTCTCCTTTAATATATCAAGAACTTGTTCTGAATAGCCGTTTTCGTAACCATTATCGAACGTAAGATAGATCTCTTTTTTCGAAGTATCTCCAATATAAAAGCTGCTGTAGCTCTCAAGCATCTTATCAAACTTTTCTCCAGCTGATGCACCTTCTTCATTCCTACTCTTCTTAAAGCCCCAATTATACCGTGTATTGTCATAAGCATATGAAGTCTGTGGAAGTGAGATGCTTACGATTAGCGTGACAACGAGCAACAGTAAAAAATATAATTTCTTCATTGCAAACAGTCTCCTTTTAGAACGTGTCTAATATTTTCTATTAGTTTGCAACGATTGTTAAAAATCATGCTATGAGAGATGCTTTTCCATTTTATAATTTATTAAATAGATGCCTTGCTTTTCTACTTTTTGTTCATTTACTACTCGATAACCGGATCTTTCAAAAAAAGGTTTAGCAGTGATACTTGCATCTGTTGTAATACGTTTAATCCCATTCTCCTTCACTTTAGACTCAAGCTTTTGGACTAACTTAGATGCTATCCCTAGACTTTGAAAATTTTTATGAACGAATAATCGATTTAAATACCCATCTATTGTCATATCGGAAAAACCAACGATTTGAGTGTCTATAACAGCAACATACGTTATATTTTCTAAAAAAGGCTGTTCCCATTCCGTTAATTGAGGCATATTTGGTGCCCACACATTGAGTTGCTCTTCCGTATAATCTTGTGCGTTAACAGAATGGACAGTATCCCAAAAAAGCTTATATATTTCTTCTGCATCAGTTGATTGATATTTCCTCAGTTTCATCACATCACCCCATTATTAATGAATGGAATTCTTCATCCCCACTCATTATTCGTTAGCAATCACTGATGATTTCAGTAATAGTATTATCGCAAAGAAAACCCTTGAAACATGTTGTCTCAAGGGTTGTTGAATCATTTATTTAAAAACTGGCTCTTTGAAGTTTTCAAGCTTTTCAAGCGATGTCTTCTCAACATCTTCATGCAAGCTATTTCCGTGTGAGTCCATTGTCACTACAGCTTTGAACTCATTTACTTTCAAGTGCCACATTGCTTCTGGAATACCAAATTCCATTAAGTCAACACCTTCTACACCTTCAATACAATCAGCATAGTACTGTGCTGCTCCACCAATTGCATTTAAGTATACACCGCCATGCTCTTGTAACGCCTTTAACGTCTTCTTACCCATACCACCTTTACCAATAACAGCACGGATACCAAATTTCTTCATAATATCGCCTTGGTACGGCTCTTCACGAATACTTGTTGTTGGTCCTGCTGCTTTCACTTCCCAATTACCCTCTTTATCCTTAAGCATAACTGGACCGCAGTGATAAATAACTTGTCCATCCAAATCAATTGGCGCATCGTTATCCATAAGGTGCTTATGGATTGCGTCACGACCTGTATGCAGTGCACCATTAATCTTCACAACGTCGCCAACTTTTAATTCACGTATTTGTGCTTCAGTTATCGGTGCTTCAAGTACGACTTCACGTGATTCATTTGACTCTGCTGCTGCAACCTCTTTTGCTGCTTCTTGTGCAAAATCAACATCATCACCTTCTTGATAATACCAATCGATAATTTCGCCTGTTTCAGCGTTCATTTTCACACCTTGACGACGGAAAGCCCAACAATTATAAGCAACAGATACATAAAATGAAGCAGGAATACGATGCATAACACCGATTTTACAGCCTAGTAATGTCGTTTCTCCACCAAATCCCATTGTTCCAATTCCAAGCGTATTGGCATTATCCATCACATATTCTTCGAGCTTACGCAAGTCTTCATTCTCATTCACGTCATCATTATTGCGGAACAACTGCTGCTTCGCCAAATCATAACCGGAACTACGATCCCCTCCGATTCCAACACCGATAAAACCAGCACTACAGCCTTGTCCTTGTGCTTGATATACCGAATGCATGATACATTTACGGATTCCATCTAGGTCTCGCCCTGCACGTCCTAGTCCTTCAAGTTCAGCAGGAAGACTGTATTGAATATTTTTATTCTCACAGCCACCACCTTTTAAGATCAAACGTACATCAACGTAATCTTCTTCCCATTGTTCATATTTCACAACAGGAATTCCAGCACCAAGGTTATTTCCACTATTTTCACCTGTAATTGAGTCAACAGAGTTTGGACGTAGCTTCCCATCCTTTGTTGCTTGCTCAATTGCAGCATGAATGGCATTTGTAATTTTCAATTGGTTAACGCCAACTGGTGTTTTCACCTTGAAAGTTGGTAAACCCGTATCTTGACAGATCGGTGATACATTCTCTTCAGCCATCATAATATTATTTGTAATTGTATCAAGAGACATCGCAGAACGTGTGCCAGCATTCTCATTCAATTTCGCCTTCGCAACTGCACGTCGCACGTCTTTTGGTAATTTTGTTGATGTGTCGACAACTAATTCGTATAAACTTTCTTGAAGTTTCTCCATTCTCATTCCCCTTTCATTCACTTAAAATCGTAAACTCATTAACTCTCTCTCCACGAAAAATCTCCCCTATATTATACGCCTTGTCTAAATTTTAAGAAAGAGAAATGAAAGCGGACACATATAGAAAAGATTGTTTTTTTATTGATAATATACATGTTTTCTGCATTAATGGATAGTAGAACCTAAACTAAGAAGGATATAACGGGAATAGAAGACCTATGAGAATAATAAAACAACATCACTCTAAAACCTTCTTTTCGATTGTTTACCATATCCTCTAGCTGAGTTTTATATAATGAAGGAGTTTTAACATGAATACACTGAAACAGCTTAATCCTATTTCCCCATCTAATGATCCGTGGGAAGCTTACGATGATATTGAACACAACGGACAGTTCATGCTTTCAAATGTGGAATTTACGACGACAACTCTGTGTAATATGCGTTGTGATCACTGTGCGGTAGGTTACACGTTACAACCAAAAGATCCTAATGCTCTTCCAATTGATATGCTATTGCAACGTTTAGAAGAAGCACCTAACTTACGTGCATTAAGTATTACTGGTGGAGAACCAATGTTATCAATGTCATCTGTAAAAAACTATGTTGTACCATTATTAAAATACGCTCATGAACGAGGTATTCGTACACAGATCAACTCAAACTTAACATTGGATCCAAAGCGGTACGAATTAATTACACCTTACTTAGATGTCCTACATATTTCACATAACTGGGGAACATTAGAGGACTTTCACACATATGGATTTGCAAACATGAAGCGCAAACCTACACTCGAGCAAAGTGCCAAACTGTATGAACAAATGATTGAAAATAGTAAAATTCTTGCTAAGGAAGGTGTCTTCGTATCAGCAGAAACGATGTTAAATCAACGAACACTTCCACATTTAGAAAAGATTCATAACGAAATTATTGAAATGGGTTGTTCACGACATGAGGTACACCCAATGTATCCAGTCGATTTTGCTGATAACTTGCCTGTTCTATCATTAGAAAAGATTCGCACTAGCATCCATCACCTTCTCGACATTCGTGACAAATCATTATGGATGTTATTTGGTACACTACCATTCTATCCGTGTAGTAACAATGAAGAAGATTTGGCGCTACAGAAACGGTTATACAATGAGGAAAATGTAACAGTTCGTAATGATCCTGATGGCCGTAGCCGTTTGAATATAAGCATTTTCACTGGAGACATTACTGTAACTGATTTTGGTGATATTCCACCACTCGGTAATATTAAATATAACTCGATACAAGAAGCTTTCGATACATGGTTAAATACGAAAGTAGCTCGTGAACTATTATGTCACTGTCCTTCTGCAAAATGCCTTGGACCTAATATTCTTGTGAAGCATGCCTATTATCCTAATGAAGATTTCACGCAAAACATAGCTCAGATTAGCAGGTAACCAAGCAATCTAGAGTGTCAAAAAATAATAAGGAAAAGTTCCCTATCAGTGAGCAATTACCTTCCTCACTGATAGGTTTTTATTAATAATTATTTTCTCTGCCTGTTAATTTCCAACTAATCCTTGTATTAACATGACTATTAAAGAAATAAATATGGCAATGCTTAAGAATCCATACGCTCTTTGTTTTTTATTGAACTGGATAATTCCTGTTACTAACATTATGAGTGCAAGAATTAACAACGTGTACGGTAATACATAATAATTCCCAGTAAATAAGCTGTATCCAGATAATATAACCATTGCAATTAATAAGAAGAATCTTAACTGTCTCATCCGATGTGCCCTCCACTTATGATGCGTGTTTAAAAAGGGGAATAAACAGAGAAACGATTGACCTATACTCGAAATTATCGTTTGACTGACTCATTCTACGTAATCCATCACTTTTCAACACTCTCTTAATCAAATCTGCTTTTCGTATAACATTATAACAGGTTCTTTATTGTAAAATAATCTTAAACCAACATTATATACTACTGATTATTTAAAATCATTTAAAAACCACATGTACACTTTTACTAGAAAAAGCCCATGTGGTTCATTTTTTTTATTGTGGCATATCAGTTGTGATAAATTTGAACGATAAACGATCTTGAACTGGAATCCAAGCACCGATTCCTTGTTGGGTTACGTTCTTGACAACAAGTCGCTTCTTATTACCTCGAAGCTCTAAATATACTTCACCGAAAGTAATTTTCCCCTTTTCATTTACAGCTGGTGCATATGCGCTTAGATAGCCAACTTTCTTAGGAGCAGTATTATATACTTGCTCTTTTTTCGTATTTTGACCGATCATCGTATTAAATGAAAGTGGAAGCCCTGTCTTTTCCATCGCTTTTAAGAGCATCATCTTCTTCACATCTTCTGATTTAGACACCTTCATCGTTAAATCACCTTGAATATTTCTTTCTTCTTCTTGGCGATAATGAATTTTATATGGTTGTGTCCCACCACGATTATCATATTTATTTACATTCGCGAGTTTGTACTCCCAATTCGTATTCGTTTCAGTGGAATCATAACTTAACGGCCACTGCCCTAAATAAATGGTAGCCTTATAACCAATAGCTAGAGGTGTCGTTGAAACATTTGATTCATTTAACAATCGTATCAAATCTGGATTTTCTACTTTTACATCAGTCGTTTCTAACAACTCTTTCGTTAACTCACTCGGTTGTAAATATGGTAAGTCTTGCGTTGGATTTGGATAAGTATTTTCTTTAGAAATATCAATTACTGAGTCAGGAATATTCACTTTCTTCTGTTGATTATTTTTCTCTGCCCCAACGATTGAACTAAATAACATGAAGCTAACAAATAACAAACATATGAATAAAGTTGTGTGAATTCGTCTCAATTGTCTTCCTCCTCACAAGTCACTTATCCATAGTTTTACGAAAATGCCCTTATTTATCCGATTTTCCCTCATCCAATTTCAGGCAAGTATTTGAGTACGCATACGTTGTAGCAGTGACTTGAGAATTGGATTAAAGAATCCAATGATCGGACCGATCAGAATTGTTATGACAATGGTTCCAATTCCAATTGGACCATTAAATATGTATGCTAATACAAGCGCAGCAACTTCCGCGATCGTTTTCGTTACAGTTATACTAAGGTTAAAACGTACATGTAATACAACCATCAAGTGATCAATTGGATTAATTGGAAATTCAGATTGTAAATATAACGCAACTCCAAAAGCAAGAAAGAAAAGCGCAAATCCAAACACCGCAATACGAGCGACTAAATCATTCGGATTCCAAGACGCCAATGCATTAATCAACCAGAAATCAATCGCTATTCCAATCAAAATAATGGTCGCAATTGCAGTGAACATCGGTCGTTCCTTAGCGATCCAAGCATTTAAAAAGATAAGGATAAAACCAATAATAAATACCCATGTCCCTACTGTGAATCCGACTGTTTTTGATAAACCAACATTTAATGCATCCCAAGCCCCCGCGCCTAAGTCTGCTTTAATAATCAAACTAACACTAAAAGATAAAATGATAATTCCTAGAATATATATACCAAACCTTAACAACCAATCCCTCATTTGATAACCCCTATCTCATTATGATTTATCTTCAAACACCTTCATTTCATCCCATTTCCCGAACCGGTAGTATATGAAAGCAATTATACTACTTATAATTAAGCTAATTCCCATTCCAAGTGGAATTCCTTTCTCTCCAAAGAAAGATGACATCACACTTGCTAATGGATAACGTAAAATCCAAAATGAAATAATATTTAAGATTAGAATTTGAAACATCGCACCAGAAGCACGTACGACACCATTTAGAACAAAGTTCACTCCAAGAAATGGGTAAAAATAAGCTATCGTTTTCATATACATCGTTCCAAATTGGATTGTTTGTTGATCAGATGTAAACAGCCCTATTAAATATTCCCCCGTGAAAAAGACAAACGTACTAATTGCAACCATAATTAACAATATAAAAAATACACCAATACGTGCGATTTCATGTACTCGTTTCCATTCTTTAGCACCGATATTTTGACCTGCCATGCTGTTAACAGCTGATCCAAGTGTCATTGCTGGAAGAACAATTAAGCTATCAATTCTTTGCGCCGCTCCAAAACCAGCTACTGCGTCTTCTCCAAATCGAGTAATAACACTCATAATCGCCATCATTCCACCAGAGATAGCCATCATTTGTAAACCTGATGGAATTCCTAGTTTAAAAATTGTCTTAACATACTTCCTTGAAGGTAAGTGTGGACGTGTAAACGGAGCTCGATCTGTTTTTAAGATAAAGATGAGACCATATAAAAATGCCCCTCCTTGCGAAACAATTGTTGCTAGTGCAGCTCCAATAATTCCCCAATCAAAAACTGCAATAAATAAAGGATCAAGTATCGTGTTCAAAACAACAGCTACAATAACAAACCGTATCGGTGTCTTACTGTCTCCAAGTGCCCTTAATACAGTTCCAATAAAGTTGTATCCAAATAAAAAAACAATTCCTAGAAAATTAACTCGTAAGTAGTTTGACGCAAGCGGTAAAATATTCTCAGGTGTCCCAAGCAAAGAAAGAATCGGTCCACTAATAACTACCCCTAAAAGACCAAATGCAATCGCCAAAAATGTTAACACGATAACAAATGCATTTAACGACTCTGATAAACCCTCTGCATCCTTTCGACCTTTTTGCTGGGACAATACTGTTAAGGATGCACTATTTATCCCAATGATGAAAGATAAGACAGTGAAAATAATTGTGGATGAAACTGAAATCGCTCCTAGCGCATTTGCTCCAATTAGATTTCCCACCCATATGCTATCAATAAATTGATAAGATGTCTGTAAGATATTTGTCAAAAAAATAGGTCCTGAAAAAAGGAGCATCTTACTTAAAATGCTTCCAGTTGTAAAATCATTACCACTACTTCGATTCACTAACATACTCCTTTCAAGCCATTGTTTTAACTACATGTCAACTGAAGTTAAGGTCTCGAACACCAAACTCTAGAAAATTAACGAAATTAAAGTGAAAGAGGACCTTAGTTATACCCTTTTGTAGTATAAACGTAAGTAATTTCTAATTGGTTCAACTAACCTACAGGGGACCTCTGTTAGAAGTTTCACTTTATATGTATGAATAATCGAAGACTTATCATACCATAATTGAACGAAATCACGCTGTAACGTATTTACTTGCATCATCTTGTGAATTATAAAAAACCCCGTCATTTCTGACGGAGTTCTCTTTATATACTTAAACGAATGATTTCGAAATTTTCCTCAATTTCAATGCTATCTTTTACTGATTGAACCATCGGGCAATGCTTTCGCGCTAACTCAACAGCCTTTTCAACAACATCTTCAGTTATACCAGTGCCTTTAATTACGAAATGAATATTAATTTTTTCGATTCGGTTTGCCTCGTCAGGGTTTCTCGTTGCTTGTGCAGTTACTTTCATATCTTGTACATCTAAACGTTTCTTCTTAAGAACATTTTTGAGCACACTTGCAGAACAAACCGCTATTGATGACACCATAAGTTGACCTGGTCGGAAGCCAAAATCGTCATTACCAGAAATATGAATCTCACCATACGGTAATTCACCTAGAAATCCTTCATCTTTCATTTGAAAATTGAGTTCCATCTTCATCACTCCAATTTATTTTCTAATTAATATCGTTAAAATTGTATCGTTTTTCCTCATATGGTGCAAAATTTCAGCTTGCCTCTCCTATTAATTACTAGTACGATTTAAAAGCATACATTCTTAATTATGATGTACATCATATATGAAATAGAGGGATATCAATGAACGGAAAACTTCAACGCCGCTTCTGGCTGCTTGTCAGTGCTGTTGCATTATCAGGTTTCTCACAAGGAATGCTCCTACCTTTAATTGCAATTATTTTTGAACAAAGTGGCATTTCTTCAACTGTAAATGGCATGCATGCAGCTGGATTATATATAGGCCTCTTAATCGCTTCTCCTTTTATGGAGAAACCTTTACAAAAGTTTGGATTTAAACCAATGATCCTTACTGGAGGTATATTAGTTATTACTTCACTAGCTCTTTTTCCAATCTGGAAAGCACTTTGGTTTTGGTTCGTGCTTCGCTTAGTCATTGGAATTGGAGATCATATGTTACACTTTGGAACACAAACATGGATCACATCTTTCTCACCCGTCCATAAGCGGGGAAGAAACATAGCGATTTATGGATTATTTTTCAGTCTCGGCTTTTCAATTGGTCCATTAATGACAAGGCTCGTTACAATTAATGAAGCACTACCATTTCTACTGTCAGCAGGATTAAGCTTTATCATTTGGGCTTTACTGTTAACGTTGCGAAATGAACTGCCTGAAAATAATGATACACAACCATCATTCTTTCAATCATTCAAACGATTTCATCAAGCTTGGAAAATTGCTTGGTTTGCATTCCTTTTACCTTTTGGATATGGATTTTTAGAATCAACTTTACACGGCAACTTCCCTGTTTACGCTTTACGAATAGGAATTACCGTTGAACAACTTTCTATTCTATTACCTGCTTTTGCTGTTGGAACAATCATTCTTCAAATCCCACTAGGCACACTAAGCGATAAATATGGTAGAAGGAAAATTATTACGATCATCCTATTTGGTGGTGTCCTAACATTTATCTGTGCAAGCTTATTGGAAGATAGCTTTATTGGTTTGTTCATCTGTTTTATAACAGCTGGTATGTTAGTTGGGTCAACCTTTTCACTCGGTCTTAGTTATATGACAGACCTTCTTCCTAAACATCTATTACCGGCTGGAAATATACTTTGTGGCATTTGTTTCAGTCTCGGTAGTATCGTTGGACCTTTAATTGGCGGTATCGTTATACAATTGTTTGACCAAGGAAGTTTCTTTTATATTATTTCCTCAATGCTCTTTATTATTTGGATTTGTGTCTTTTTTGCTAAAGAGCGTTCATCAACACTTAATTGTCAATCTAATGCTTCTTAAAGCACTGTCATCTGATAGTGCTTTTTTGATATATCTGAGCTTGGTATCTTCTACTTCATTCATACACCTAGCATTGTAACGGGACAATACACTTATTCGAACCCAACGATATAACAACTTTACTTAATATGTCTAAGTTGTGAAAAATGACGCCTAATTTATAATTTTCTGAAATTAACCATTGACCATTGTTTGAATACTGTTATATAATACAAATAACAAATTAACACTGTATCAAAACAGTATGAAAGGGGAAATTAATATGAGCCGTCAAGAACGCAAAAACATGATTGAATTCATTAGTAAAATGAGAGGTACAGACCACGATAACCTACTGTATATGACAGATGCGGAAATTGAACACATTTATAATCAAACGTATTATCAATTTGAAGAGATCGCTGAATAAGTAAATTAATAACCATCCTTTCATCTATTATAATAAATACAAGAACCCGCCAAGCACATCTATCGAGATTGTTGGCGGGTCTTTTTTAGTGTGACACTTTTATTTTCGATTTACAATAATGATACCGCTCGTTACGCAAGCTAGTCCAAGTAATACGAACATATGTAACGATTCACCTAACATCACCGCCGATAAAAATACTCCAAATACGGGTATGAGAAAAAGGTACATAGATACTTTACCAACTTGATTGTACTTCATAACATTATTCCACAACAGAAAACCACCCGCAGATAACACAGCTAAATACAATAATGATGCCCCACTCTGTATGTTAAATGAAAATGGTAATGGACCAACCATTGTCATTCCAACGAGTAGCAATCCAATTGAGCTAATCAACATTTGGAACGCTGTCATATAAATAACATTCATCTTCATAGCACCATTACGAGCTAATATATTTCCAAACGCTCCACTTATCATTGCTAATATTAATAAAAATTCCCCAATTCCAAATTGAAGCTGTAACGTTCCCTTCGTAATATTAACTAGGACGACACCAGTAAACCCAATCAATAAGCCAATGATCTTCTTTCCATTAATTGCATCATCTTTATACATAAAGTGTGCAAATAAAATCTGAAAGAATGATGTTGTTCCTGCAATGATTGACCCCTGGATTCCTGTACTTAAACTTAATCCAATATAGAAAAAGATGTACTGTAGAAACGTTTGAAACAGACCAATTATAATAAGCGGGCGCCACATCTCTCTTCCCAAACTAAGTTTTCTGTCCTTTATTAGTAAGAAAACTATAAGCAGAATTGATGCTAGGAAAAAGCGATACCCCGCAAATAAGATTTGCTCACCTATCTCATCTGATTGAATATAAAGCATACTATAACTTAACTTTATAAATGGAAACGCGCTTCCCCAAAGAAAAGTCGCCCCAATGGCTGCAATCAAAATCCCAATAGGATGAGTGAAAAACTGCCTTGAAGACATTTTCTCCCTCCATTCCTCATTCATTTCGAGCTATACATGAGTTTTATCATATAATGGATAAAATGAAACTTCCATTATTTTTTCTTCAAATACGTTTTTAAGTGTAAGATCTTACTCATTTTCTGAATGTTAATCGTAATAAACACTTTTGTTTTCTATAACCGCTAACTTAGTAATTGAAAAATAATAAAATGAGCCCATTCACATTATTTTAATACTTTTTTGTTCTTTTCAGATGCAATTTATGATAACATTAACATATAATAATAAAAATAAAAACTAAATAATAATCATTTTAATTTGCTGCCCTATCGTTGGCAGCTTTCGTTATTTTTAGCGGTATTGAGTTTGATTTTAATTCTCAATTAAATAAAGGAGGGTACAAATATGAATACAGATAGTCAAGTAATGGCTAATCATTCTCAATTAGAATCGAACCAATCATCCCATCTATTTGTTAAAAAGCTAAAAGAACACGGTGAATTAATTGCGGCCATGTTAAGTGGCTTACTCATTCTGTTTGGCTGGTTACTGGATAAAGCAAATTTATCTACTCCATCTATCATCATATTCTTACTTGCATTTGTCATCGGAGGGTTTGCAAAAGCAAAAGAAGGAATCGAAGATACGCTCGCCAACCGAGAACTGAATGTAGAAATGCTCATGATCTTTGCTGCCATCGGTTCTGCAATTATTGGTCATTGGCAAGAAGGAGCCATTTTAATTTTCATTTTTTCGTTAAGTGGTGCTTTAGAAACATACACGATGAATAAGAGCCAACGTGAAATCTCAGCACTTATGGAAATGCAACCTGAAGAAGCCGTTCGTATCTCAAACGGAGAAAAAGAAATTGTTCATGTTTCTAAGCTTATCGTAGGTGATCATATCCTTGTAAAGCCTGGTGAACTCATTCCTTCAGATGGAAAAATTATTAACGGGACAACGACAATTAATGAATCGGCAATTACGGGTGAATCGCTTCCTGTTTCTAAATCACTCCAAGACGATGTTTTTGCTGGAACAGTGAACTTGAATGGTGCTGTAACCGTTGAAGTAACAAAACCAAATAATGAAACACTGTTTCAAAAGATTATTACTCTCGTTCAGTCAGCACAGGATGAAAAATCCCCATCACAGCAATTCATTGAACGATTCGAGGGACGTTACGTTAAGGTTGTTTTAATTGTCGTTCTCTTTATGATGTTTTTACCTCACTTTATCTTCGGATGGAGTTGGACAGATACATTTTATCGTGCCATGATTTTACTAGTTGTTGCGTCTCCTTGTGCACTCGTTGCTTCAATTATGCCCGCAACGTTATCTGCGATTTCTAATGGAGCAAAGAGTGGTATTTTATTTAAAGGTGGCGTACATTTAGAAAAACTCGCACACCTACAAGCAATTGCATTTGATAAAACTGGGACGTTAACAAGAGGAAAACCAGAAGTAACAGATGTGTATGTGCGTGAAGGGATATCTGAGAAGGAGTTTCTACAAGCCGTTGCTTCGATTGAGAGCTATTCAAATCATCCTCTCGCACAAGCAATTGTGCAACACGTAAAATCTTTGGACTTATTAACTACAACTCCAGAAAATGTAGAAGATGTCTCAGGCTGGGGAATTAAAGGAACTATCAATAACACAGATTGGCAGATCGGTAAACGTGATTTCGTTGGTGCAAAGCAGGCCGAGAAATTCCATAACGGCATTAGCTGGTCTCTTGCTGAAGAAGGGAAGACACTCGTATACGCAAAGGATTCAAAAGGCATTGCAGGTGTGATTGCTCTACGAGATACGATTCGCTCTGAAACTAGAGAGGCACTAAAAAAGCTACAGGCATTCGGAATTCATACGATTATGCTTACTGGTGATAATGAGAAAACTGCACATGTTATTGCAGAAGAGGTTGGTCTAGACCAATATGTTGCAGAATGCTTACCTGAAGAAAAAGTAAATCATTTAAAACAAATACAATCTCATTATGAAAACGTAGGAATGGTTGGTGATGGAATTAATGATGCACCAGCACTTGCTACAGCAAGTGTTGGAATTGCAATGGGCGAAGGTACAGATGTTGCACTAGAAACAGCGGATATTATTTTAATGAAAAATGACTTATCTAGGATTGCGGATACAATTGAGTTATCTAAAAAAATGAATCGTATCGTTAAGCAGAATATTATTTTTTCTATCACTGTTATTTTGATTCTAATTGCATCAAACTTCTTACAGTTAATTGATTTGCCATACGGAGTTATTGGTCATGAAGGTAGTACCATTCTCGTTATTTTAAACGGGCTTCGTCTCTTACGTTCATAAACAGTTCCAAATTAAATTAAACAGCTCAACCTGTAGCCAAAGGTTGAGCTGTTTTCATGTTAATGAAAGTTATTCTTTTTATTTGCACTACTACTCGTCTTATTCTTGCCTTCACTTTTTTGCTTTGTGTTATTCTTATTATTGTTATTACGCTTATTTTCACTCATGTAAGTTCCTCCCTCACTTTAATAAATCAAGCATTCATTATAGTAACCTGAGAGGAATTTTCTTATTCCTAATCCGCACAAACTAGCATATAAAAGTTTACCGAACACTTCATTTAATACCTTCTCGACGAAAGTATCGAATTACTGCATTAATTTCTCCACCTAAAATAATGATAAAACCAGAGAGATAGAACCAGATCATTAAGATGATGATCCCCCCAAGACTTCCATAAGTAGCAGAGAAATTCCCAAAATTATCGACATAATATGAGAATGCAAGTGAAACAAGCTGCCACCCTAACGTAGCGAATAGAGCTCCAACCCATACTTCTCTCAAGCTCAATTTCTTATTTGGCGCAGCATAATAAAGGCATACGAAAATAATTACCATAATACCGAAACTTAAAATCCAACGTGAAGCGTTCCACACTGTTAAAAACTTTGAGGATAATCCAAATGATGAAAAGATAAATGTCCCGATCGCTTTACCGAATACTGGTAATAATAGTGAAACGATAATAACAAAGATCATTGCAAATGTTAAAAAGATCGCAATAGCACGTGAAACGATATATGAACGATTTTCAACTACATCATACGCACGATTTAATGCACGCATAATTGAGTTGATACCGTTTGAAGCCGTCCAAATCGTTGCTATAACACCAAACGAAAGTAACCCACCATTTCTCTCATTAACAATATTCACTAAAGTTGACTCAATCAGATCCATCGTTTCACCAGGTGCATATTGGCTTATTGTACCTAAAACATCTTCTTGACTCAACGGAAGATACCCAATTAATGTAATTAAAAAGATCAAAAATGGAAACAGCGATAATAAAAAGAAATAAGCAAGTTGAGCTGCTAATCCTGGTACTTCATCATGTTGAAAGCGATAGTACAATTCTTTTCCAATGCTTCTTAATGATAAATTACGCAGTTCGGTCATTTGTGTTCAGCACCCTCTGAAAACTCCGTTACATGCTTTTTTGTCTTTCGAACCGCTTCGACGACCTCTGGGGTTGTTTCTGCAATTTCTTTGAACTTTTCTACAAAAAAAGTAGCATCTTCAGCAAGTACTTTCGTTCTCTTTTGCATAGAGGATACAGTATTTGATACATTCTCTACTGTTTGAGAAGGATTCTTCACGCAATTCCAAGTAGTTGAACCACACTTCTTCAGCCTAGTTACTGTATAATCCCGTGTATCACGATCAAATAAAGTAACAGCAGCTCCTACTACCGCCCCAATAAGCATTCCATGTATTAACTTATTTTGACCTTTCTTCTCATCATACACTTGGTTATCCCCCATAAATAATCCTCCTCAACTATATGTTATTTCGTTCTCGTATAAACGTAAGTAATCTGGAGCAACTTTCATCAATTAGTTCATAAACCACTTGAAAATTTCCAGTAAAATAAGGATCAGGTACATTCTTATCTGAAACATCTGGTAGAAATGAAAGCAATTGACCCACATAAGCTGTCGGATTACCTTTTTTAATACTTTCTAAATCCGAAACGTTCTTCTCATCCATTGCAATTATATAATCAAATTCAGCAAAATCTGATTCATTTACTTGTCGTGCACGAATTCCTTCAAAACTAATTCTATTTTCTTTCAACACTTTTTGTGTTCCCACATGTGGTTGATTTCCTACGTGCCAATTTCCAGTGCCTGCGGAATCAATTTGAATTTCAGCTTCTAATCCCGCATCTTTCACTTTATGACGAAAAATTGCTTCAGCCATTGGTGATCGACAAATATTACCTAAGCAAACAAACAATACACTTATCATGCAAGCACTCCCTTAAAAATGTATATACCCACTTCATTGAAAACCAATGCCAGTTGTAAAATATATGTATGATTAACTATTATAAACAATCTAATTAAAATTAGAAAACGAAATAAAAAAAAAGAGTTGGCTTATTTTTGCCAAACTCCTTGAACGTTCACATGTTGTCTCACATATACCCTAATAATAATTAAGACTTTAATAACTCCAGATGTAGTTAATTCTTATCTAAAGAAGTTCTCATAATTTCTTCTAGTTATACAATTGAAACAACTTTGATACAGATAGTTGTCACTAATCAGTCCAACATAGTTAAGATACATATTACAATACTTTGCTTAAAAATGATTGTGTACGTGGATTTTGTGGATCATCAAAAACTTGCTTCGGATCTCCATCTTCCATAATAATCCCTTCATCCATGAATAACACACGATTACCTACTTCCTTTGCAAAACCCATCTCATGCGTTACAACGACCATAGTCATTCCCTCTTGGGCTAGGTCCTTCATAACTTTTAATACATCTCCTACTAGCTCAGGGTCGAGTGCAGATGTTGGTTCATCAAAAAGCATAACCGTTGGATCCATTGCTAATGAACGAGCAATCGCAACTCGCTGCTTTTGCCCACCCGATAGACTATCTGGATAAACATTTGCTTTATCACTTAATCCTACCTTTTCAAGTAGCGGTAATGCTGTTTTTTCAGCTTCCTGCTTGCTCTTTCCTAACACCTTTATAGGACCAAGTGTAATATTTTGAAGTACAGTCATGTGAGGAAAAAGATTAAAATGCTGAAACACCATACCTACATGAGAGCGAAGCTTATTAATGTCCACATTCGAATCTGTTAATGATTCACCATTAACAATGACTTCACCAGAAGTAATTTCTTCTAGCATATTTAAACAACGTAAAAACGTACTCTTTCCAGATCCCGATGGACCGATTACACATACTACCTCTGATTCTTGAATTTCAGTTGTAATCCCTTTTAGTACTTCTAAACTTCCGAACGATTTGTGAAGATCATTTACCTTAATCATTAAACATCCAATCTCCTTTCCACCCTACGTAAAATCAGTGCAGTTGGTACTGTAATCATTAAGTACATTAAACATACCATTGTTAACGCTTGGAAAGGTGAAAAGTTCGTACTATAGTATTGTCTTGCTTGGAACAACATTTCGCCGACGGCAATAACAGAAAATAGTGAGGTATCTTTCAAACTAATAACAAATTGGTTTCCAAGTGGAGGAATCATACGTTTAAACGCCTGTGGCCATATGATGTATCGCATCGTTTGTGCTTTAGTTAGACCAATGGATCGTCCTGCCTCCATTTGACCTCTATCAATTGAATCGACAGCACCACGAACAATTTCTGCAATATATGCACCTGCATTAATTGCAATCGCAATGATCGATGCAGTCACTTTATCGAGTGTAATGCCTAACACTTCAGGTAAACCAAAATAAATGAAGAGGATTTGCGCTAATAGAGGTGTACCACGAACAACTTCAACATAAAACGAAGCAATGCCATATATCAGTTTATTTTGCGATAACCGACCAATCCCTGTAATTGCACCTAATGCAAAACCAAAAATCAATCCGATAATCGTAATGAAAAATGTATAACCTAACCCTTTCCAAAGAAACGGTAGAACCTTTATATAATGGGAATCCATCAATGCTTCCATATAATCTCTCCTTGCTAGATCTATTACGACGATTGAACAAATACTGAAGATGCTTTGTTTACTTGTGACAAACAATCAAAAACAATTCCATGTCTAATATACTTATGACTTCAAACGGAAATATATAAAAGATAGCCTATGCTCGCTTTTTTAAAAACTAGCCATATACGTATAGGTAATAGGAACGATAATTTATTCAGAAAGAAAGCGCAACAAGAGCTTGTCCTTGCTGCGCTCAATTAGTTAATGAATCTAGAAAAATATGATTATTTTGTAGTTCCGTTAGGACGCTCACCAAACCATTTTTCATAGATATCATCATAAGTACCGTTTTCAATAAGTGTTTTCAAAGCTTCATTGATCGGCTCTACTAATTCAGAACCTTGAGGAAATGCGATACCATATTGCTCACCTTGTAATAGACCACCTACTGTTTTCAGTTGTCCCTTTGCATCTGTATTTACATAGTACATTACATTCGGCGCATCATACATAACAGCATCTACACGTCCAGAAATAAGTTCTAAATATGCTTCAACAATTCCAGGGAAAGGTACTAGTTCAGCATCAGGATGATTCTCTGTCAAATAAGTCTCAGACGTTGTTCCAGAACGAGTTGCTACTTTCTTACCTGCAAGATCTGCTTCTGATTTAATGTCTTCATTGTCTGCTTTTACAGCTAGTGTTAGACCAGCATCATAGTATGGATCAGAGAAATCAATTGTTTCTGCACGCTCTTCAGTAATTGTCATACCAGCAATCCCGATGTCAAAACGAGCTGTTTGCATACCCGCAATTACACCGTCAAACTCCATTGCTTCAATGTCTACCTTAATTCCTGCTTCATCAGCAAGAGCTTTAATCAAATCAATATCGAAACCTTCCATTTCACCAGTTTCTGTATTCAACGACTCAAATGGTACGAAGTTTGTATCTGTTGCAACTGAGAAAACATCTTCAGAACTTTCATTACCTTCTGCAACCTCTTCACTCTTCTCAGCTGCTGGTGCTTCTGCTTCATTACTTGATTGTGTAGAACCACATGCTGCCATGAAAAAAGCTGACAGAATTAATACTAGACCTAATAGAAAACTCTTTTTCTTCATATCTAATCCCCCTTTATTTATTACTAAATATTATTATGACAGAAATATCTAAAAATTAAAATTATAAAATTTAGTTAAAATTTTATGATTTTAATTCGAATCTATCCTTTATATCACTTTATCTTGGTAATACATAAAAATACTACTGTATAATCGGACTTCCTTTATTTTCTATGCTATTTTTATGAAGTTTATCTTATATTTAAACAATAATATTATGTAATATTTGTATATCAACCTATTATTTCCCCTAATAAATTTGTTATTAATATGATAGATTAATATTCTAATAAAACGATGAATCTAATAACAAAATTTACTCATTTTGATCGTATATCTAATTCATCTAATCCACTCTTCATTACAGTGATGCAGAGGTTTTTCGTTAGTTATCAATCCTTTACGTGAACTAGACGATAGATTATAGAATTTAAGTAAACTTCTCCAACTAACATTTTGTTTTTATATTTCATTGGAAAATAAATATTTCCAATTTAGCTTGACATATTACAAACTTTCTCAGAATATTTTAATATACCATTTTAGTACTTTATCACTTTCTTGTATTAAGGAGGAATTATATTGGATATTATTAATAAGATTAGCGGAATGGTATGGGGAGTACCATTATTGGTCTTACTTGTAGGAACTGGAATTTATCTAACGATACGATTAACATTCCTACAGTTCTCTGCCCTACCATATGCACTCAAACTTGCATTTAGTAAAAACCAAGATGATAAGTCAAAGGGAGACATCTCACATTATGAATCTCTAATGACTGCACTAGCTGCAACGATCGGTACAGGTAATATTGCTGGTGTTGCAACAGCTGTCTTCATGGGTGGACCTGGTGCTGTTCTGTGGATGTGGGTTTCAGCATTGTTTGGAATGGCTACGAAATACGCTGAGGCAATTCTTGCAGTAAAATATCGTGTTGAAGATGAAAATGGTGAAATGTCGGGTGGACCGATGTATTACCTTGAGCGTGGATTAGGTCAAAAATGGCTCGGTGTGATGTTTGCATTATTTGGTGCGATCGCTGCTTTCGGAATCGGAAACATGGTGCAATCAAATTCTGTGGCAGACGTCGTAGAATCTACATTTTCAATTCCAGTCTGGGCTACAGGAATAATCTTAACAATTTGTACTGCACTTGTTATCATTGGTGGAATTAAAAGTATTGGTAAAGTAACAGCATTCTTCGTTCCGATTATGGCGATTTTCTATGTTATGGGTGGACTCATCGTTCTTATAATGAACATTGACTTAGTTCCAGGTGCCGTTGGTCTTATCTTCTCTGATGCATTTACTGGTGAGGCTGTTGCTGGTGGAGCAATCGGTACAGTCATTCGTTGGGGTGTAGCGCGTGGTGTGTTCTCAAACGAAGCAGGTCTTGGTTCTGCACCAATTGCCGCAGCTGCTGCAAAAACAGACTATCCTGGTCGTCAAGCTCTCGTATCGATGACACAAGTATTTCTAGATACGATTGTTGTCTGCTCTATTACGGGTATTACGCTCGTAATGGGTGGTCTCTATAAGGGTGACATAAATGGAGCTGACTTAACATCAGCAACCTTTGAAAAGTTCTTAGGCGGTCCTGGTTCATTTATCGTAACGATAGGACTTATATTCTTTGCATTTTCTACAATCATCGGTTGGTCTTACTACGGTGAAAAATGTTTCTCTTACATCTTTGGAAAAACATTAGTTCCAGCATATCGTTTAGTGTTCGTATTAGCAGTATTTGGCGGAACAGTTACATCACTTGATGCTGTTTGGGGAATCGCTGATATTATGAATGGCTTAATGGCATTCCCGAACTTAATCGGACTTCTCGGTTTATCGGGTGTTGTAGTCGCTGAAACGAAACGATTTAAGGAAGCAATGAAAGCTGAAAAATCAGCTTCAGCAGATGCTTAATTATTGAGGCAGGGTTCTATTCCCTGTCTTTTTATTTTGTTCTGTACAGTTTTAAAAAAACTTCTTCTAATTTTAGTGAAACTCATACCACACATTACAATCTTATAACCCTCCCTATTATTACTCAAAATCGCATATCCTTTCAATTTTTATTCCTTTATCATCACACGTTAACTTAGTCAATTTATTTGTTCTTTATTTTGTCAAACAATGTTCATGATAATTACAAGAAATTTTACGAATAATAGGTACTGTTTGCGCTATAATCAACGCGAAAGGGTGATAATATGAAAGCTGCTGTAGTAAATCAATTTAAAGAACAGTTAGAAATTAAAGACGTTCCAAAGCCAGAAGTTAAACCTCATCAAATTTTAGTACGTATTCATGCTTGTGGTGTTTGTCATACTGATTTACACGCTGCTCATGGTGATTGGCCTGTAAAACCTAAGCTTCCGTTAATTCCAGGACATGAAGGTGCAGGAACAATCGAGCACGTAGGAGAAGGCGTCACTCACCTTAAAGTCGGTGACCGAGTAGGAGTTCCTTGGTTATATTCTGCTTGTGGTCATTGTGAATATTGTTTAACTGGAAGAGAAACTCTTTGCTTAGAACAACATAATACAGGATATTCAGTTGACGGGGGTTATGCTGAGTATTGTGTAGCTGATGCAAATTATGTTGTAAAAATTCCTGATAACTTAAGCTTTGTAGATGCTGCACCTCTATTTTGTGCTGGTGTGACAACTTATAAAGCCCTAAAAATGTCTGAAGTAAAACCTGGTGAATGGGTCGCTGTATTCGGAGTAGGCGGTCTTGGACACCTTGGCGTTCAATACGCAAAAGCAATGGGAATGAATGTTGTTGCTATTGATACCTTTGATGAAAAATTAGAACTTGCCAAAGAACTTGGTGCAGATAAAGTAGTAAATGCAATGAAAGAAGATGCTGCTGATTGGATTCAAAAAGAAATTGGCGGTGTACACGGTGTCGTTTGTACGGCAGTTGCTAAGAAAGCCTTTGACCAAGCATACCGTTGTATCCGACGTGGAGGTACTTGTGTAATGGTTGGTCTACCTCCTGAGAAGATGGATCTTCCAATATTTGATACAGTCTTAAACGGGACAAAAGTTGTTGGTTCAATTGTTGGTACTCGTAAAGACTTAGAAGAAACATTACAATTTGCCGCAGAAGGTAAAGTAAAATGTATCATCGAAACTCGTGAGTTAGATGATATTAATACGATATACGATGAAATGTTAGATGGTAAAATTAACGGACGTATCGTAATAAATATGGAAAAATAAAAATCTTCAATCTATATATATATCTTTTAAAAATAGTCTAAAGGTTTATCCTTTAGGCTATTTTTCTGTTCTACCTATTCATCACAAAAAAAACTTGGTATAAAGATGATGTTAGCTTATGATAGTGATTGAGTAACATTAAACTATAGTCATTATAGATTTTTCTTAAACCTAAATAAGAAATAAAGGATGGTGAATATTAGTGGACTTATCAAAAAGATCTGAAGAGAATATTGAATACATGTTAGATAAAATAAAAGAGAAATTACGAATGGTTAATGTCGGTGTCATTCAAGCTTCACATTTTAATGAGGAAATGTATGAAGATTTGAAAGACATTTACGAATTAATTGAACGCAAGCAAAACTTCTCAACAAGCGAAATGAGTGCAATCGTTGAAGAATTATCTAACCTGCGTAAATAAGTGATCTTTAATAAGCCACTAAGTTAAGAACGTTCTTATACTTAGTGGCTTAAATTATTATTAAAAATTGAGATGATTCATCTATTTAATAGTAAGACCGATACCATTCAACAAACTCCTTTACTCCTTCATCTAGAGAAGTTTTCGGACGAAAATTGAATTCTTTTGCAAATCGTGTCATATCTGCGTGTGTCAATTGCACTTCACTTTTAGAAAGTGGCTTAAAGTCTTTATTAGCTTTTTTACCGATATATCTCTCTAACATCTCAATAAAATCAATCACTTTTACAGGGGTGCTATTGCCAATGTTATAGATGTTATAAGGAGCATGTGATGATGCTGGATCAGGATCACATGCATTCCAGCTCTGATTGCTCTTCGACTTACTATTCAACACCATCATAACCCCGTCTACAATATCATTAATATATGTAAAATCTCGTAATACTTGCCCTTCACCATACACTTCAAATGTCTTTCCATCAATAATAGCATCAGTGAATAAATGTGGTGCCATATCAGGTCTTCCCCACGGTCCATACACTGTAAAAAAACGTAACCCTGTCGTTGGTAAATGGAACAAGTGGCTATAACTATGTGCGATCATTTCATTGCTCTTCTTCGTTGCTGCATACAAATTAACAGGATGTTCGGTACTAGTATGTTCAGAAAATGGCGCATTTCGGTTCGCTCCATATACAGAGCTAGATGAAGCATAGACAAAATGCTCAACTTGTTGCACTTTACTCGCTTCTATTACATGAAAAAACCCAACAATATTACTTTGAATGTATGTTGCAGGTGCTTTTAAGCTATACCTTACTCCTGCTTGGGCAGCAAAATGAAGTACATGTGTTGGGCTTCCTTCCTCAAAAGTATTGTTCACAAACTCTACATCCGTTAAATCACCTTGATAGAAAGAAAATTGTTCATGCGTAAGCTGTGACAATCGCTCTCTTTTCAATTTAGGATTATAATAGTCATTCATATTATCTATTCCTACAACTTGATAGCCTTCTTGCAAACATCTCCTCGCTACATGAAAACCAATAAAGCCAGCGACTCCTGTTATAAGAACCTTCATCTATTTGCATCCTTTCATTCGAACTAAACTTTACACATTTTATCGTAAATTACTTACTGACGCCATCTAAAAATCGTATCGTGTGCATGCTCAAGATCCATAACATTAAGAAAAGGTAAGGAACTAAAGAAAGGCTCAATCTCATGAAACGGTTCATCTCTTACTATTAATGGCGTACCAATCGGTATATATGGGTACAACGCCTCTACTTGTTCATTACTCATCCTTAAGCAACCCAAGCTTACATTTTTCCCAATTGAAGAAGGGTCATTCGTTCCATGGATCGCGTATTGTTCATGTAAAACAAGGCCTCGTGTCCCAAGTATTCCTTTACCTCCATTTGGCTGAACCACCCTTTCGGTGATTTGACTTGATTCAAAAGGTAATGGCTCTATACCAGAAGCGACAGGGTAAGAAGCAAGAAAATCTCCGCCTACATTCAATGCTAGTATATTACTACCTTGATAATAAAGAAGCTGTATTGGAGGCAAAAGTTTTGAAACTTCTTGCCCTTGCCAATACAGCTCATAACCACCTTCTGTAACGATATATGTTACACCAGTAGGAATTGAACTAATCCAATTATTTGGATAAGGTTGTGTTAATTGATCGATTGAATTAGGATATTGATGATAATACACCTCATAATTTACAATTGCTTCATTCAGCGCAATTAATGCTAAAGGAAATCTCCCAGTCTCTCTTTCACTATTTGCGATTAAGTCATACTCTGCTCTATCATTTGTCATTGATACAGTTGGTTCAGCATGCATTTTCCCATCCAGCAATTCTGTATAAAATAAATGACCTATAAACAATAATATCAATAGTAACAATATAAAATTTATCCACAATAAAAATGTAACACCTTTTTGCTTCTTTGTTTCTTCCTGTTCCTTCTTTATAATAATACTATTAGGTGTACTTACTCTACCAAAATACCCTTCTTTAGCTGCTCTACCGTAATAGTATTTTGCCATATCACGTTTGCCCTGAGAGACAAGCTGTTGAGCATATTCATATAATTTCTCACCGTCATGTGGGAAGAATCGTACATATTTCTCTAAAAAACGGGGGTCATATTTCGATAGATAAGCACCACTCCCAACTTTAACAAAATAATCAGGAACGCCTGCTTTCTTACCATCCATAATCGCTCTCTCCTTCCACCCAATGTATAAAGTATTTTTTTACATTATGGGCAAAAGAGGGTTAATTTAAACGAGTTAAGCTAATAAAAGACTATATTTTGAGATTAAGATACGAAAGGGTGTTATGATGAAGAGATATCATCTAATTGTTCATGGAAAAGTTCAAGGTGTCGGATTTCGCATATATACACAACTAGAAGCGTTAAAGAGGAACGTCAATGGATGGGCAAAAAATAGAACAGACGGAACCGTAGAAATCGATGCCGAAGGTTCAAACGAGCAAATTGATGACTTTATAAACGCCATCAAACGTGGAAGCCCATTTTCGAATGTCAGTCGTGTTGAGCAATACGAAGATGCTTCTTTTAATCACTATTCTTCTTTTAAAATAAAATGAAGCTTATATCAGTGGGGATTTCTATTAACCCCACTGATATATGGATAACACATCCCATCATACTAAGGATTCTTTTCTATTAATTACTAATTTTTTTAGTTTTATATAACGTGCTAAGCTCTGCAATCCAATTACATTTCCTTATGCGAATCATTCTAAGTTATGAAAACATGATTTCGATTCTCTTTTTTCCAAGTTCACATAACTGATAGATTTACTTATGTGGTTACTCTAACTTTTTGAATGAATTCATGAATAATCTACTTACTCAATCTATTACATTCTCTTAAGCTAATTTTTCTACATTTAAATGAAATCTAAGGGCATTCATTCTCTATAAAATATCCACTTTACTATCAAACCCTAAGTTCACTGACTAGACAACATCCCTTTCCCCACATACAACATAAACTACACAACCGATCATTATTGAACTAACTTATTTTTTTCGTACTAATCTTCAACAATAATCAATGTAACTGATCATCATTAACAGAATGAATATCAAGGATTTCTTCTATTCTCCGTTGCTTCTCCTTGATTGCCCTTTTTATAAAACGACTATAATCGTCTTCTACAACTTTATTCTGTTCGTAATATAATAAACGCAATTGCATTAGATGCTCCTGTAAACTTAGTTCTGCAGCTGAAGATCCACCTGATTGAACTTTTCGTAATATCATTTCTACTAGCTTTTCATTAGAAGCTTCGATTGACTTTGTTCCTTGTCTAACATAAATTGCACCGTAGCGTAGCTCTCCTCTACTTACAATAGATGTATAAGGCACATATTTTGGATCATATTCGATAATTAGCACTTGAAATTTTTTATTCCGAACCTCTTTGTTCGCTCGATCATTATAAATAAAATCCTCTGTACGATATTTAAGCCATTTTGGAAGGTAATTATCTAATTTATTATCAATATCTGCTTTATCTAGAAACTCTTCATCAGGCACCCCTTCTAACAGTACCTTTCCGTCTTCAGGCTGACTTACTCCAAATAAAATACATCCGCCACCTGAATTTGCAATTGCTAACATATGTTTAGCAAGTTTCGTAATTTCAATCCATTTCATTTTAAAGTCTAAAAAGTCTGTCTCACCTGTATTGTTTAATAATAAATTTTCCAATGATTCATGTGTTGGATTCGTGAGGAATGATTTAAGCTTTTGTGGTTGAACTTGTTCATAGAACATTTATATCCTCCTCTTCCTATGTGAATATTCATTGCTTTCCATCCCAGATCCTCTGTTAATTTTCTCACCCTCAAGATAAATCATTTATTCTTCAAACTACTACTACCATATTATACTAGTTTGAAACATAAAAAGGTGTCAGATCCCCAATGGATGCTAACACCTTTTCAATGTGATTAAGTTTGTCTACGTGCAAAATCCACAAATCTAAATTTGTCAGGGCGATGGCGAGATTCAGTATATTGAAATAAGCTTGCATCATTTAAATACACGTAATTCTTTACTACAACAACTGAATCATACATTTGTAAATCAAGTAATTCCTTATCTTCTTCTGTCGCTTGTTCAACAAAAAATTCTTTCTTTGCAAAGCTAATTTTTATATTTAGTTCTTTTTCTAAATACTCATAAATTGAATCTTCACAAATATCCTTCGTTAAAGAAGGCACAAATTTCTTGAGAAAATAATCTTTATCAAGAATAATTCGGTCATTATCAATTTTACGAACACGAACAACTTTCCATATCTCTGATTGCTCATTTGCCTTTAACTGATTCATTAAATATCGATCAGGATGAATAATTGATAACTCATGAACTTTCGTGCTTGATTCTTTGCCTAATTTATTTGCGAGTTCTTTAAAACTTACTAAACCTGAAATCGGAAAGTTAAATTTCCCAACTTCAAGTACGACCGATCCTTTCCCACGTACTTTCTGAATGTATCCATTCTGGGCGAGTAGGTTAAGCGCCTTTCTAATCGTTTCTCGTGACACTTCAAATTCTTCTACAAGCTCATGTTCAGAAGGTAATTTCTCAAGCGGTTGGTACATACCGTCCTTAATACGGTTAGCTAATTCTTGATAAATGCCATTATACTTATTCTTCATTTGAATCACCGTTTTTTCTAATAATAATTTAATTAAGAAAAGGGTGTATCTCATAATATTTATACTTGAACGATTAAAAGAAGGAGAAGCTCAATTTACACTGTCTTCTCGAAATTTCTTACTTTCTCTTTAAATGATATACGATTGACTCAAATGGACGCAATACTATTTCAGAAAAATCAGTAGTTGAATCATTATAATTACTTAACACAAGTTCTGGTTTATAGTTTTTCACATCTATTTCTTGAGGTAATTTAACTACTGCTTCATTATCATAGAAATTATTAATTACAAGTAAAGTTTCATGCCTAGAATTTCTTGTATATGCAAAAATTCGTGGGTGATCTTCCAATAACAACTGATAATCACCATTCGTTATAATGTCCAACTCTTTTCTCAACTGAATTAACTTCTTATAATGATAAAAAGTCGAATTTGAATCTTTCAATGCCTGCTCTACATTAATTTCTTTATAATTTTCTGCAACTGGAATCCAAGGTGTGCCCAATGTGAATCCTGCATTTTTCTGTTCTGTCCAGTGAATAGGAGTTCGAGAATTATCACGAGATTTTTGTTTTATAATCTCGATAATCTCTGCTTCTGATTTATCTTGTCCATGCATTAGTTTATACATGTTTAATGTTTCAACATCACGGTAATCCTTAATTTTGTTGAATTTCGGATTAGTCATCCCTATCTCTTCACCTTGATAAATATAAGGAGTCCCTTGCATCAAATGGATTGTTGTTGCGAGCATCTTAGCTGATTCTTCACGATACTCACTATCATTTCCATATCTCGATACAATACGTGGTTGATCATGGTTGCACCAAAAAAGCGCATTCCACCCTCCACCATTGTTCATTTCAGTTTGCCACTTTGATAAAATTTGTTTCAATTCAAGAAAGTCAAAATCGGCGATTGCCCACTTCTCACCATTTGGATAATCAACCTTCAAATGATGAAAGTTAAATGTCATATCTAATTCTTGACTTGTTGGATTGGTATATTTAACGCAATCTTCAATTGTTGTGGATGACATTTCTCCAACCGTCATTGATTTATATTTTGAGAATACTTTACGATTCATCTCATGCATAAATTCATGTGCTCGTGGCCCATCTGTATAAAATTTCCGCCCGTCTCCTTCGTTATCATTGGGGAAATTCTGCGCTTTCGAAATGAGATTGATGACATCTAAGCGAAAGCCATCAACACCTTTAGCAAACCAGAAGTGCATCATTTCATATACTTTATTGCGTACCGTTTCATTTTCCCAATTCAAATCAGCTTGTGTAACATCGAACAAGTGTAAATAATATTGACTACTAGTTTCATCATATTCCCAAGCCGAACCACCGAACTTCGATTGCCAGTTATTCGGTGCTACTCCGTTATCACTTTCTTTCCAAATATAAAAATCACGATAAGGATTATCTTTTGATTGAGATGCTTGCTTAAACCATTGATGTTCAGTTGACGTGTGATTTACGACAATATCCATAATAATTTTAATATCACGGTCATGTGCTTCATTCAAAAGTCGTTCAAAGTCTTCCATCGTTCCATATTCTTCGTGAATTTGATAATAATCACTTATATCATATCCATTGTCACGCTGTGGAGATTTATAGATGGGAGTAAGCCAAACAACATCTACTCCAAGCTCTTTTAAATAATCTAGTTTTTCTATAATTCCTTCAATATCACCAGTACCGTTACCAGTTGTATCGTTAAAGCTTTTCGGATAAATTTGATATACTACTGATTTTTTCCACCAAGGCTGTGCCATGGAATCACCACCATTTTATAGTTATGCAACATTCCAAGATGTCAAGACAACAACCTCCAAACATAGTTGAAGGTTGCTGTAGGTTTTATTTTTTTATTTTTGAATAGATAATTGTACCAAAGAATGGAACGACGAGTACGATTACCATACCAACTAAGAATATTCCCCAATATTGAGAATAAATCGAGAAAATACCAGGTACTCCTCCTACACCGATTGATGCTGCTTTAACCCCTTTAATCGCAAGAAGCATACCTGCAATACCTGAAGCAATCATCGCGCAAATAAATGGATATTTGTATCGAATGTTTACGCCAAACATCGCTGGTTCTGTAATACCAAGATATGCTGAGATTGCTGATGTTAATGATAGACCTTTTAGCTTCTCATCTTTTACTACGAACATCATCGCAAGTGCAGCAGAGCCTTGTGCAATATTTGAAAGTGCTAACATTGGCCATAAGAATGTTCCACCTGCACTAGAAATTAACTGCAAGTCTACTGCTAAGAACGTATGGTGCATACCTGTCACAACGAGCAAAGCATAAAAACCACCATATACAAGGCCACCTAATGCTGCAAATGAATCAAAGATTCCAATTAAACCATTAGTTAAAACATTACCAATTGTAAACGTTAATGGACCAATAACAATAAACGATAAGAACCCTGTTACTAGCAATGTAATTGGGGCAACAATCAAAAGCTTGAATGCATCTGGTACAATTTTGTTCATTGTAATCTCAATCTTTGCAAGTACATAAGATGCTACTAAAATAGGAAGAACTTGTCCTTGATAACCTACTTTTTCAATTATGAGTCCAAATAAATTCCATGTAGGTATTTCTCCACTTTCACTTGCTGATCCATATCCCCAAGCATTCAATAAATCCGGGTGAACAAGCATAAGTCCTAGTACAATCCCGAGCAATGGATTTCCACCGAATTTCTTAACTGCGGACCAACCAATTAACCCTGGCAAGAATACAAATGAGGTGTTTGCAATCAAATTAATAATACTCGCTAAGTCAGCCCATTGTGTATGAACATCAATTAATGATTTTCCTTCATAAAAAATATCTGCTCCTGTAAGAAGGTTATTTAACCCCATTAATAGACCAGCTGTTACAATCGCAGGCAAAATTGGGATGAAAATATCTGCCAATGTCTTAACCGCACGTTGCAACGGATTCATCTTCTTAGAGGTTTGCTCTTTCACATCTTCCTTAGTAGCGGAGTCAATGTCCGCTATATCAACCAATTCCTTGTACACTTTTTCAACTAACCCTGGACCAATAATGACTTGAAATTGACCGTTGCTTGAAAATGAACCTTTCACGAGGTCGATATTCTCTAATTTTTCTTTATCGACAACACTTTCATCTTTCAGAGCAAAGCGGAGACGTGTGACACAGTGCGTTGCAACAGAGACATTGTCCTTACCACCAATAGCTTCAAGTATTTGCTCTATGGATTCCTTGTTCACTGCCATGTTTTTTCCCTCCCATGATGTATTCGCTTACATGAAGTGCAAAAAAATAAATCAACTTAAAAAATTAGGTCATTATGAAATGTTAAAAATATAACTTGTATATACAAGAACTGTTTTTAGTGTAACTTGTATAAACAAGTTGGTCAAGGTTTTTTAATAAAAACATTATTTTAAATTAGCCTTTTCTTTAGATAAGTCCTAAATAAAATAATCGGATACATAGATAGTTCGTTTCAACTTTACAAAGAATATTTATTACTAGTAAGATGTTGTTTACATAGTTAAAATTGACTACAAATTCATCAATTTCATCTATAGACTTTCCAAAACATAGACAACATTAGGAGATGATCATTTGAACGAAAATACAGCAGTCAGAATAGAAAAAGACTTCTTAGGAGAAAAACAAGTCCCTATTGATGCCTACTACGGTGTCCAAACACTTAGAGCAGTAGAGAACTTCCCGATCACTGGATATCGTATCGAGAGGAGTCTTATTCGTGGAATGGCAATCGTAAAGAAATCAGCAGCACTTGCAAATATGGAAATTGGACAATTAAATGAACGGGTTGGAAAAGCCATTGTTGCTGCATCTGATGAGGTTATAGACGGGAAATTTTGCGATCAATTTATAGTAGACCCTATTCAAGGTGGTGCTGGTACCTCTATTAACATGAACACGAATGAAGTCATTGCAAATCGAGCACTTGAAATACTAGGCGAGGAAAAAGGCAACTATAAATTGATTAGTCCGAATTCCCATGTAAATATGTCACAATCAACAAACGATGCATGTCCAACTGGGATTCATCTAGCCATTCTTATTATGTTAGAGAATCTCCTAGAGGAAATGAATAAACTATACAACTCCTTCCACCTCAAAGCAGAAGAATTTGATTCTGTTCTAAAAATGGGAAGAACACACTTACAAGATGCTGTTCCAATTAGACTTGGACAAGAATTTGAAGCATATGCTCGTGTCTTGCAACGAGACATTGCACGCGTTGAGCAATCACGCATACATGTCTATGAAGTGAATATGGGAGCAACTGCGGTAGGAACAGGCTTAAATGCAGATCCAGAATACATTGAGCGCGTCGTAGAGAACATTCGGAACATTAGTGGATTCCCAATTGTCAAAACCAATCATCTCGTTGATGCTACGCAAAATACAGATTGTTATCTAGATGTTTCATCTGCATTAAAAGTATGTATGATGAATATGTCAAAAGTGGCAAATGATCTTCGGATGATGGCATCAGGTCCAAGCGCAGGGCTCGGTGAGATATCTCTACCAGCTCGACAACCAGGGTCATCGATTATGCCTGGTAAGGTAAATCCTGTAATGGCTGAAGTTCTAAATCAATGTGCCTTCCAAGTAATCGGAAATGATCATACAATTTGTCTAGCTTCAGAAGCAGGACAATTTGAACTAAATGTGATGGGGCCAGTACTTGTCTTCAATCTCCTTCAATCTATTAAAGTCATGACCAATTGCTTCAATGTTTTCCGTAAATATTGCGTAGATGGCATTAAAGCAAATGAGGAGAGAATGAACGAATACGTTAACAATAGTATCGGACTGATCACTGCAATTAACCCTCACGTTGGTTATGAGACTGCATCTGCAATTGCAAAGGAAGCACTTGAAACGAAGAAAACGATTAGAGAAATTTGTATAAGCAAAAATATCTTAACGAGTGAAGAATTAGATAAGATTCTACACCCTTACGAAATGACTAACCCTGGTATTGCTGGGAAAGAGTTATTATTAAAAGATAAAGAATGAACCTTGTAATTACTACTTAAAGCGTTACATTATTTAGTAAAACGACAGTTAAATATTTCATGCATATATAGTTCACTGTTTATCGTTAGTTATAACTTCTCATACCCCCGTCTTATTGAATTTTGACCACTTCATTTTATTTGGTTATGATAAAGTTAGAAAATTCAATATAAAAAGACAATAAAGGGGGACAAGCAATGCTAGATACATTTCGTGCTCTAGTTGTGAATAAAACAGAAGAAGAGTTTTCACTAAATATCGAAAACCTTAAGTTAAGTGATCTTCCTAATGGAGATGTTACGATTAAAGTAGCTTACTCTAGTGTGAATTACAAAGATGGACTTGCAAGTATTCCTAATGGAAAAATCGTTCAATCTTACCCTTTCGTTCCTGGAATTGATCTCGCAGGCATTGTCGTTTCATCGAATGATAATCGTTTTAATAAAGGGGATGAAGTAATCGTCACAAGCTATGAGCTAGGTGTCTCTCATTACGGCGGTTATAGTGAATATGCATGCGTTCCCGCCAATTGGGTTGTACCATTGCCTAATGGACTTAGCTTAAAAGATGCTATGGCTGTCGGAACTGCCGGCTTCACGGCAGCGCTCTCTATTCATCATCTCGAGCAAAAAGGACTTACACCTGAAGATGGGGCAGTTATCGTAACAGGAGCAACAGGTGGTGTAGGTAGTATGGCAGTAATGATGCTCGCAGATAAAGGATATGAAGTATGGGCAAGCACAGGCAAAGAAAATGAACATGATTTTCTAAAAAGACTTGGAGCAACAGAGGTTCTTTCTCGTGAAGATGTAACTCCAGAAAAACTTCCTGCACTTGGTAAGCAACGATGGGCTGGTGCTGTTGACCCCGTCGGTGGAAATACACTTGCTGCACTCGCAAGTCAAATGAAATATGGTGGATCAGTTGCAGTAAGTGGATTAACTGGTGGCGTTAAGGTCCCAACTTCAATTTTCCCATTCATTCTACGTGCAGTTAACATTCTTGGTGTTGACTCTGTTTATTGCCCAATGGATTTACGAGCACAAATTTGGCAGCAAGTTGCACAAAATATTAATCGTCAACTTATTGAAAACGAAATTATCAATGAAATATCCTTGAATGAACTTCCACACACACTTACTACTATTTTAAAAGGTGAAGTAAGAGGACGTACTGTTGTAAGAATACAAGATTAATAGATAAAGCCCATGTCTTTTTATAAAAAAGGAAACATGGGCTTTTCTATGTGTAAACTAATTAAGTTAGAAAACATTGTTCAAAAAGTAAGGAGAAAATTGTATTTACATCTTTACGGCAATCTGTTTCTCCGTTTTTCACATATAGTGCTCTAAGCCTACGTTTCCTTTATGAACAAATACTAGAGGTTAATCAAACGTTTAATTAACGACCTCTTGAGTTGAATATACTCTATTAATAGCTTTACTTAATCTCGGGACTATAGACAAAGATACAATTGTCACAACAATATCAAGTGGTAAATATGCTGCCATCCACACCCAAGCCATTGCATAGTTAAACCCTTCAGGGGCTTCAGCCCAAACTTTCAAAGCAACAAACATAAAGTTTGTACCAATTATGTAATTAAAGAAGATGCTCAATACCCCTGTTAATACATATGTACCTTTTGAAACGTCTACTTTATCTCCGATTAACTTACCACAAATGTACGCAACTATTATAAATGACACGATAAAACCAAATGTAGGACTTAGTAGTTGAGCTGGACCTCCTTTAAACTGAGCAAAGACAGGGGCTCCAGCTAATCCAATAAACATGTACACACTCATTGCTATTGCACCAAGTCTACTCCCTAATATACCTCCAGCTAGTATTGCGAACATTAACTGTAAAGTGATAGGTACGCCTCCAATTGTAAAAAATGGTGAAACATTAGCCCCCACTGCCATAAGTGCTGCAAAAAGTCCACACAAAATCATTTCTTTCGTCTTTAATAATTTCATATTGTCTCCTCTCTCAAAATGTTAACCTTTATTATTTTAAAGTTTACAATTAATTGATAATTATATTCTCATATGTTAACTTATTTGTAAATATAGTTTACATTCAAAAAGGAGGCTTCACTCATTTGAGCAGTTATTTCATTACTGGTACAGATACAGATGTTGGCAAGACGATTGCAACCACATTATTAACACTCTATTTCAAACATAAAGATAAAAATGTATTTCCTTATAAACCAATTCAAAGCGGTGCTATCGAACACAATGGTGAACAAACAGCACCTGATGTACTCTGCTACACTCAAGCTTTGCCTTCATTAAATTCTAATTCAGCATATACATATTTACTAAATAAACCTTATTCACCACATTTAGCTGCAAAAGAAGAACAGACTACTATTCAAATTGATAGAATCAGAACACATATTTCACAGCTTAAACAAAATTACGATCACGTTTTAGTTGAAGGTGCTGGTGGTGTTATGGTACCTATTCATGAAGATGGTTATGATATGCGCTCCTTAATGAAGGATCTTGCTTTACCTGTTATAGTCGTAGCACGAGCTGGACTTGGCACAATTAACCATACTTTACTTTCTATAATGGCATTAGAACAAGCTAACATCCCTATTGCTGGCATTCTTCTAAATGAACTTGAACAAGATAGTGACCAAACGATCAATGATGACAATTATAAAATGATTGAGAAATTATCTGGAAAACCTATTATTGGCGTTATCCCATACATGACAGACATCGAATTAGCCTTCCAACAAACAGAATTACTAGAGCCGTTATTTAAGTCTTTCGATAAACATTTACTAGAGGGGGTAACAAATAAATGAATAATGAACAACTATTAGAAAAAAGTAAGGAACACCTGTGGTTACCATTCACTCAGATGACCGACTATGAACGTGATCCTCTTATTATTGAGAGCGGGAATGGTATTCGTGTGAAAGATATATATGGCAAAGAATACTTAGATGGCTACTCTTCACTATGGTTAAATATTCACGGTCACCAAAAGAAAGAAATCAATGACGCAATTAAAGGTCAATTAGATTCAATTGCGCACTCTACCTTACTTGGAGCAGCTAATGTTCCGGCTATCGAACTTGCTGATAAACTCATCCAACTCGCACCAAATAATTTAAAACGTGTCTTCTACTCTGATAGTGGTGCTACATCAGTCGAGATTGCAATTAAAATGGCTTTTCAATATTGGCAAAATAAAGGTGTTTCAAAGAAAAAGAAGTTTGTTACATTAACGAACGGATACCATGGAGATACTGTCGGTGCGATTAGTGTTGGAGCTGTTGAACTGTTTCATCGTGTCTATGGTGAACTTATGTTTGAAACGATTAAAGCACCTTTTCCACTCGTTTATCGTAGCCCATATGAGAATGAAGATGAGATATGTAATCACGCACTAGATGAATTGAAAACGATTTTCGAAGAAAACCATGAAGAAATTGCTGGAATAACAGTAGAATCAATGGTTCAAGGTGCAGGTGGTATGCATATTATGCCTAAAGGTTACTTAAAAGGTGTTGAGCAACTTTGCCATGAATTTGATATTTTACTTATCGTGGACGAGGTCGCAACTGGCTTTGGACGAACAGGTAAAATGTTTGCAGTAGAGCATGAAAATGTACAACCAGATATCATGACGATGGCAAAAGGAATAACTGGTGGATATCTACCAATCGCAGCAACTCTAACAACCGAAAAAATTTTCCATGCATTCTACGGTGAGTATCACGAATTAAAAACATTTTTTCATGGACACTCTTATACTGGAAATCAACTAGGTTGCGCTGCTGCACTAGCAAATCTTAAAATCTATGAAGAAGAAAATATCATAAAACAAGTACAGCAAAAGAGCGATTTTGTGTCTCAACAATTGAAAGAAGTAGCAAAGCTTGATCATGTAGGTGATGTCCGTCAATTAGGACTAATGTGTGGAATTGAGCTTGTACACAATAAAGAGACTAAAGAACCTTTCCCATGGGAACTACGTGTTGCTTATGAGACAACATTAGACATGCGCGAACGTGGCATGCTAACTCGACCACTTGGAGATATAATTGTTTTTATGCCTCCACTTGCTAGCTCTGAATCTGAATTACAAGAAATGATCCAAATAATGAAGAAATCTATTGAGACAACTACAACAAAATTAGCTCTCTCCATCTCTAATTAAATTTTCTTATTGTGATTACATTAAAAATCAACATTTAAAATTGCTTAAGCACACCTTAAATAATGAACTGCCCTGCCCCCTGTCAAGTAGACAGTGGAAATAATAAAAATGATTTAAACGGCTTTAGCTCTATATTCTATAGGGCTAAGGCCTTTTAATCGTTTTTGGTATCTTTCATGATTATAAAAATGGATGTACTCATCTATCGCAATAGAAAGTTCCTCGAATGTCTTATATTTGTTCAAATAATATTTCTCACACTTCAGAGTTCCAAAAAAAGATTCCATTGGTCCATTATCAATACAACGCCCCACTCGTGACATGCTTTGTGTCATCTTTGCCGTGTCTACCTTACGTTTGAACCCTTTAGATGTGTATTGGAATCCACGATCACTATGGATAAGAGGGTATTCCCCATTTAATCGTACTGTGGCTTGATCAAATGTCTTAAATACAAGTTGATTATTATTGGAGTGTCCTAGAACATAACTGATAATAGATCCGTCATAAAGATCACGAATCGCACTTAAATAGGCCTTTTTTGATTGGCCATACTTAAATTCTGTAACGTCCGTTACCCATTTCTCATTTGGTTTTTCGGCTGTGAATTCACGATTTAATAGATTGTCTGCCACATGTTGAGGTGTAGAGCGTTTATATTGCTTCTTCTTGACACGAATGACAGAGCGTAAACCAGCCACTTTCATCAACCGATAGATTCTTTTATGATTAAGTTTCTCCTCGAATTTTCTATTCATGTGAAGGGTCATTTGACGATAACCAAATATACCATCCACTTTTTCATGGAGAGTTTCCATCTCTTTGATGATTTCTTTATTCAGTATTTCTCGGGGTGAAGGAGTACGATTTAGCCACTTATAGTATGCAGATCGTGCAATTCCCGCAATTTCACAAAGCATGTGAATGCTTAATCCTTCATTCTGATGAAGCCCTTGAATAGCTACATATTTAACTTCAAATCGGATTTGGCTTATTTTCGCCTCCTTTCGATCTCCTCTAATTTTTTTAAGAATAAATTCTCCGCACGTAACCGTTCATTTTCTCTTTCTAACTTTTTCATTTGGAGTTTAATTTTTTCTTCTTGTGTTAGACTACCTTCCTCTTTCTTGTGACCACGTTTATCTTTCAGCGCTTCTTCTCCACCATCTTCATACTTCTTAACCCATTGATAGACTTGTTGGTAAGAAACATTATAAGTATTAGCTGCTTCTTGATAATTTTTTCCGTTGCCCAAGCAATCCATTACAATTTGTATTCGTTCTTCCCATATCGTTTTTCTTCCCTTAGTCATAGAGCTCGACCTTCCTTTTGACGTGTCGTTTAAATCTCTATGATTATTATACTTCTTTATCCATCCTCTAAGGACAGATGTACTCGATATTTCATACAATCTAATAACCTCACGTATCGAATACTTCCCAGACAGATATTCTCTAATGGCAGCTAGCTTCAATTCCTTTGAATACTCTTTCTGAGTGGAAGACTCTTTTAGACCTTCAAAGCCATACTTATCATACTTGTGTTTCCAGTCCAAAATCGTTGTATGGTGCACGTTATATTTTGATTCAAGTTCATATGTTGAATAATGCTCATCTAATGCCTTTAATATCTCGTATTTCTCTTCTACAGAGTAAGATCTTTTGGACATAATAAATACTCCCCCATAAGCAGTCAGATTTATATTTTTTAATCTGTCTACCTATGGGGGAGCATATCATAATTGGTGTGCTTCTTTATCATACTTCGCTTTGGTGTTAGTCACGCTTCAATTATATCCTAATAAATTCTAAATGAGGTGAAATCACTCTTCCATTACCTTACCCCCAATAGAACGAATACCCGTACAAATCACTATTACCACTTGGTTTTCATTACATTTTACTAAACTAAAGTTATTACTATAGACGTTTCATAAAAGTACATATAAAATAGAAAAATATAAAATGGAAATTTCGACATATTTTGATATTTTTCTAGGAGGGATGTATGTGTTTAAGAAAATGAGAACAAAGTTAATCGCAGTCATGGCAAGCTTACTTATTTTTTCATTAGTTTCTTCCCAATTGCTTTCATACTTTTATATGAAGAAGAATATGGAAGGAGAAATCATTTCTCAAGGAAAAGCAATAATTGAACAAGTAGAACAAAATTTCACAGTATTTTTTGATGATTATGCCAAAAACATCTCAAGATATAGTGAAGATGTTGATATCATATCTTTTATCGAGAATAATAATCCTAGCACATTAACAAAGATAGACATGGACTTCCAAACATTCCTTAATAATAACCCTAACGTTTCAATGATTTATTTCGGTACAACTAATAAAGGTATGTATGATATGCCGAAAAATGATCGTACAGGATATGATCCAACTATAAGACCGTGGTATCAAAAAGCATTAAACAACCCAGATAAAGTAATTTGGACAGAACCCTATATCGGTTCATCAACACAAAAGTTAATGATTACAGCAGCAAAAACGATTCATATTAATAATGAAATACAGGGTGTTATCGGTGTCGATCTCCTTTTGGAAACGATCAAACAGTTTGTCAACGAAGTCGAGGTAAACAATAATGGTAACATCTTTTTACTTGATCAAAATGGTACCGCTATCATTTATTCAGAAAAAGAAGGTGAAAATTTATCAGAATTATCTAATATCTCAAGATTATATGATGGGAAATTTGGTACATTTAGCTATGAGATGGACGGAGAGCAAAAACACATCTACTATGAAACGATACCTGAATTAGGATGGAAGATTGCTGTAGATTATAAACAAAAGGATCTTTTTGCTAACTTAAATAAAGCACTATTATTAAGTAGTATTATTGGAAGTATAGCGATAATCATTACCATTATCGTAATCTATTTTGCCGCTAGAACTATTTCTAAACCCATTGTGTCCTTACAAGATCAGGTTGGATTAGTTTCTACAGGTGATTTATCAATTAAAGCATCTGTAAAATCAAAAGATGAAGTCGGAGAACTTGCTACACATTTTAATGAAATGATAACAAACATGCATCACATTATTAATAATGTAAAAAAAGCGATAACTGGAATTTCATCTTCATCTGATCATTTACAAACAATCAGCGAAGAAATGGTTGTAACTAGTGAACAAATAGCTGGGTCAATTGAAGAAGTTGCCCAGGGAGCTGGTAATCAAGCTCAAGAAGTTGACAAAATGAGTGAAAAAACAAATGTACTTCTAAGTAAAATTAACCAAGTTCACGAATCAGTTAATCTTATCAAAGATTTATCTCTTAAATCTACAAATGCCAGTAATGAAGGGCTGGAAAGTTTAGAAGAATTACAAGTCAAATCAGATCGCTCAAATTCTGAAGTCAAATCGGTCAAAAATGTTCTCGAAAATCTCGTTCTAAAAGTAAAAGAGATTGAGTCTGTTTCAGAATCTATTTCAAACATATCTAATCAAACCAACTTACTTGCGCTTAATGCTAGCATAGAAGCAGCTAGGGCTGGAGAAAGCGGAAAAGGATTTGCAGTCGTTGCAGAAGAAGTCCGAAAACTAGCTGAGCAATCTGCACAAGCAACAAGCGAGATACATGATAAAATTTCTACAATTCAGATCGAATCAGAACGTGCAAAGGAAGCGATGGGCAAAACAATTGCGATAAGTTTTGAACAACAGGATGCAGTTTTGCATACGAGTGATGCATTCAAAAACATCGCTTCGATGATGCATCATTTGGTCAAATCAATCGAAGATATAGCATTAGAAGTTAATCAAATAAGAGATAATGAAAATATTGTAAATAATTCAATTCAAAGTGTATCAGCAATCTCTCAACAATCAGCAGCAGCCACTGAAGAAATTAGTGCTTCTACAGATGATCAATTGATGGCTTTACGTACAATCTCTGGCACAGTACAAGAACTTAATCAAGCTTGTTCAGAACTAGAGAAATTGATTTCCAAATTCAAATTAAATTAAGAAAAGCCAATTATACTTAATTAAAGAGTTTTAGATATCTACAAATACCCTATATTCTTATCTTTCAATTTAAAGAAAGGTAACTCATGCTTTCGCAGAGTTACCTTTCTTTTTTTCGTAATTGACTTGCTGCCTCAAGTGGTGAAACAGCATTACTTATCGCTGAAATCACTGCTATACCACTCGCTCCAGCCTCTAATACTTGATCACAATTTGTTTGATTGATTCCTCCAATTCCAACTGTCGGAATATCAACACCCTCTTTTATGATGTTACGGATTCTGTTTGGACCAATTGAACTTTTTGCATCTACTTTTGTAGTTGTAGAATAAATTGGCCCTACACCAATGTAATCAACTTCATTTCGCTTTGCATCAATTGCTTCTGCAATTGTATGCACTGACAAACCCACGATCTGTTTAGAAAATTGTTTACGCACATAAGAAATTTCTGTATCTTGCTGACCAACATGTACTCCGTCAGCCTTTAACATTTCTGCTAAATGTAAGTCATCGTTCACAATAAATGGGATACGGTGCTTTTGGCAAATTGATTGCAACATCCGTGCTAATTCCTCTTTCTCTCTCCCCTTTAAAGCACTCGCCCCTTTTTCGCGGAATTGAAAACATGTTACACCACCTTTAATGGCTTCTTCTAACACGTGAATCGGATCAACATAACAATTTTCACTGCCCATTATGAAATATAGCTGTAAATAATTTTCTATACTGTCTTTATACATGAGATTCACCTATGATTAATTCATTATAAGAAGCAAGTCCTTGGATTTCTTCCTCATTCACATTTGAGAGTGCATCTAAAAATGCCGTTTGGAAACTGCCTGGACCAGTTGCTTGCTTTACAGCTAGCTCTGCCGCGACTCCATAATAGACAAGTGCCGCAACTGATGCTTCAAGCTTATTTTCATTTGCTGCAAGGAACGCACTAACAACAGCCCCTAATAGACATCCCGAACCTGTTACCTTCGTCATCCAAACATGCCCATTATGTACTTCATAAGTCAATTTACCATTACTAATGATGTCAACTTCCCCTGTCACAACAACCATTGTCTTCAACTGGTTTGCAGCAGCAGTTGCTAATCTTCGCACATCACCGTCACCTTGAGAATCAACACCTTTAATCTCCCATGACTCACCGATTATATTTGCTATTTCAGCAGCATTACCACGTATAGCTGTAAACTTTACATTTTCCAATAACTTTTGGACGGTTTTCATTCTAAATGGAGTTGCACCGACACCAACAGGATCCAATACAACAGGTATGCCTTTCTTATTCGCAGCTTTTCCAGCAAGTAACATCGCTTCAATTTCTCTCGATGTTACTGTACCAATGTTAATTAAAACACCATTCGATATTGAAGCAAGATCCTCTACCTCTTCAATTGCCGTTGACATTACAGGTGATGCACCAATGGCGAGTAAACCATTTGCAGTGAAATTCGTTACAACAACATTCGTAAGGTTATGAATTAATGGATTATGTATACGAACTTGTTCAACCATCTGAATTATTTTTTTACGATTCATATTCTCCCACCTCTACAACTTTTGAGTTAATGATTTTTGATAAGCCCAATGATTCGTTGGTCCATTACCCTTACCAAGTCCTAACGTATGCTCAATCGCAGCAGATATAAACTTTTTTGCTGTTTGGACAGCTTCATGGGTTGAAGCACCTTTTGCTAACTCTGCTGTAATCACTGCTGAGAACGTACACCCTGTTCCGTGCGTATGTTTTGTCAAAAATCGTGGAGATCTTAATGTGACAATTTCCTTCCCATCATAAAAAATATCTAACGCATCACCATCCATATGTCCCCCTTTTACTACAACTGCATCGGCACCCAGTTGATGCACTATGATTTTTGCAGATTCTTCCATATCTTCTTGTGTATGAATCTCTCTTTCTACTAGTACTTCAGCTTCTGGAATATTCGGAGTTACAATAGATGTAATTGGAATTAACTTCTCTCTTAGACAATTTCTTGCCTTCTGGTCGATTAGTGGATCTCCACTCGTTGCTACCATTACCGGATCAATAACATATGGAACATCTGCATTCGCTAATTTTGAATAAATGAGTTCAATCATTTCAGTTGATGCGATCATGCCTGATTTTATTGCATGTGGGGAAATATCTTCAATTACACTATCTAGCTGTTTCTCAATAAAAGTAACCGGTAGATGAATACAATCTTTTACTCCCATCGTATTTTGAGCGACAACGGAAGTAATAACAGACATTCCATACACATCTAATTCTTGAAATGTCTTCAAATCAGCCTGAATCCCTGCTCCACCACTTGGATCCGTTCCTGCTATTGTCAATGCACATGCTTGTTCCATCAAGTTAAACCTCCTCAAATTTAGAAATCACTAGGGAAAGGGTAGATTAATGACCATATAAAAAAAACCACCCCTGAACTGGAGCGGTTTTTGAATTACGCATTCTAATATCTTAAATGAGATCATATCTCAACACCGACTCCACTTCCCTACGCTGGTACTAACCAGATCAGGTTATGAGGGACTAAGGATTACTCCTTATCTCAGCCATTTTTTGGCGCCCCTAGTGGACTTCTTTAAATTGTAATTTCATCATAGCTTGCGACTTTATTGTTGTCAAACTTTACTACTGAGAACGAAATACAAGTTCATTTTCCATGTGACATATTGTAATTTCCAGTATTTATTATTCATATATCTTTTTCTAAACCCCCACAAATGTGCCATCAGGACTAGAAAAATTATAGGAGATTGTTAAATTTACTATAATAGATTGGGTGGAAGAAATGTTTTCAACTACAGATATCGGAATTGATTTAGGAACAGCAAATATCATTGTATATAGTAAGAACAAAGGAGTTATTTATAATGAGCCGTCTGTTGCGGCAATTGATATAAAATCAAATCAAGTTCTAGCAGTTGGAACTGAAGCAAAAGATATGGTTGGAAAAACACCTAGTAACATCGTTTCAGTTCGACCACTAAAGGATGGAGTAATTGCAGATTTTGACGTAACAACTGAAATGTTAAAAAAAATCATGCAAACCTCTAGTAAGAAACTAGGTCGCTCACTTCGAAAACCAAATGTCGTTGTATGTACTCCTTCTGGTTCAACATCTGTTGAACGCAGAGCTATTCACGATGCAATTAAGAGTTTTGGAGCAAAAACGATTAACTTAATTGAAGAACCTGTCGCAGCAGCTATTGGAGCAGACTTACCTGTTGATGAACCTATGGCAAATGCAATAGTTGATATTGGTGGAGGTACAACAGAGGTTGCCATTATCTCACTCGGTGGAATCGTTACAGCACAATCGATTCGAGTTGGAGGAGATCAACTTGATGATAATATTTGCTCTTACGTTAAAAAGAAATATAACGTCTTAATCGGAGAGCGCACAGCAGAGCAAATTAAGATGGAAATCGGTTATGCACTTGTTGAGCATGAGGAATTAACAATCCAAGTGCGAGGACGTAATCTTGTAAATGGACTTCCCAAAACGATTGAGCTTCGTTCAACTGAAATACAAGAGTCTATTAAGGAATCACTTTTACAGATCCTTGAAACAATCCGTACGACTTTAGAAGATTGTCCCCCTGAGCTAAGTGGTGAAATTGTAGATCATGGTGTCGTTATCTCTGGTGGAGGTGCATTATTACATGGTATCCAAGAATGGTTGAGCAACGAGATCATTGTGCCCGTCCACATAGCTCCTAATCCATTAGAATCTGTTGCTATCGGTACAGGTCGTTCATTAAAAATGATTAAAAAAATACAGAAAGCTACAAAATAATATAATAAAAAAACTGGAGAGGAGCTAACTATGCTCCCTCCAGTTAAACATGTTTATATCCACTTTTTTGTTTACCTTTAAGAAAATTCAAAATGACGTGTGCTGCGACTCGACTTGTCATATCTCGAAAGTCAACCGTAGGATCAAGTTCTACAATTTCTAGCCCTTTCACTTTTTCATCTTGCGCTAAATAGGAAATTGCCTCAAACAATGTTATTGCATCCATTCCACCTGGACCAATAGCAGGACATCCTGGTGCTTGCGATTGATCTAACACATCCATGTCAACTGAAACATAGATGACATCTACATCCTTCTTAATAATCTCAAGATCTGCTTTTAATATATCTACAATGTTTCGTTCACGTACTTCTTTCATGCTATGGACAACTACGTCATTCTCTTTTGCATATGTTCGATATTCACGACTATTTGCAAAATCACGTATTCCAACTTGAACGAGGTGTTTCCCTTGAATCGTTTTTGATTCTATTAAACTACGAAATGGGGTTCCATTTGATGGCCCACCATCTTCTAGGTTGCGCACATCATGATGTGCATCAAATTGAATCACTCCAACCTTGCCTTTTGCTTTTGAAAAAGCTTTAATTGTTGGATAGCTAATTGAATTATCCCCACCTAATACAATTGGTATAAAATGAGGATGATTTAAAAATAGTTGTTCAAGTGTTTCATATACGCGATTTTGAGATACAAGCAAATCTGTTACGTGCATCGTAACATCACCAAGATCATCAATTTTCCATGAACTCAGATCAAGATCATCATCAATCGAATACGTTGTAAACGCACCTAGTGCTTTTCGAATCGTTTGTGGAGCAAAAGCTGCACCTGAATGACTAATTGACGTTTTTGAAAGGGGCACACCAATCAAACCAATATCATGAATGCTGTTTCCATCCCATGTTTTAATTAAATCTGTTACCTTTGTCACATGCCGATCAATAAATGGGGTATTTGCTCGTTTAAGATAATGATAATCTTTCAACATGTTCACCTCTTTGGAAAACTGTTTCACCTTTTTTCAATACACGATTAACATGATTAACTCCGTAATGATACGGTAAATACATATAATTAGGTGCATCCCAAATGACAATATCTGCTTCTCTTCCCATAGTAAGCTGACCACTCGTATTACCACGATTAATTGCATGAGCTGCATTGACTGTTATCGCATTCCAGATCTCCTCTGGTGTCATTTTCAAATGAAGTGCAGCAAGCGTCATAATAAATTGTAAGTTCTCAGTAGGTGAACTTCCTGGGTTGAAATCTGTTGCAAGTGCAACAGCTACACCTTCTTCAATCATCTTTCGTGCTCTTGCTGTATCCTTCTTTCCGAGATAGAAAGTCGTTCCTGGTAGGAGTACAGCAATCGTATTTCCATTAGCAAGTTTTTCAATGCCAATGTCTGATGCACCTACTAAATGATCAGCAGATACTGCTCCTAGGTCAGCAGCCAGCTCTGTTCCACCTAGTGGATCAATTTCATCAGCATGTATTTTCAAATCGAACCCTTTATCTTTTGCAATTTGCAAATATTTACGTGATTGTTCAACAGTGAAAACACCTGTTTCAGTAAAAATATCTACGAATTCCGCAAGATTTTCTTCGCTTATAAGATCCAATAAATCGATCATTTCATTCAAAAACTCATCAGATTTGTCTTTATGAGATGCTGGAATAGCATGTGCACCTAAGAAAGTTCGAACGATATCTACATGATGTTGTTCATCAAGCTGTTTTGCTACGCGAAGCTGTTTCATTTCCGTTTCCTTATCTAAACCATAACCACTTTTTGCTTCAATCGTCGTAATACCATATGAAAGCATTCGATTTAAATGAAAATGTGCTTTTTCAAACAGCTCTTCTTCAGTCGCATTTCTCGTTGCTTCAACAGTTGAAAGAATACCCCCACCACGTTTCAAAATTTCTAGATAAGGTACACCCTGTTGCTTAAGAGCTAATTCATGTTCACGAGAACCTCCAAATACAAGATGTGTATGAGGATCGACTAATCCTGGTGTTACAAGCTTACCTTCACAATCAATCGTTTGTTCCGCTTTAATGTGACTAGCCTCTTCATTTTTGCCAATAAAACAAACCTTCCCGTCTTTTACTCCTATTGCCGCATTTTCTATCATCGGCAATGTCTTCATATCCGTTCCTTTTCTTGGTCCATCGGATTCCATCGTTAATAGTTGACCTATGTTCATTAGCAAAACGTCAAATGTATCCATTAATTGAACTCCTTCCAAATTTGTTTTCCATTATGATAGTCTAATAATTTTTATGAGGTCTATTCAGCATTTATAATCGTGTATAAACTAGTTTCATTGCTTCCCGTTATTTCACCGTTCCTATTAATTGCTATCCATTGGGATGTTAACGCCACGTTCTTTCGCTACTTCCTTCGCACGTTCATAACCTGCATCAGCGTGACGAATAATGCCCATTCCTGGATCAGTAGTTAACACTCGTTCAAGACGTTCTTGTGCTAAATCTGTTCCATCTGCAACGACTACCATTCCAGCATGAAGCGAATAACCCATACCTACACCACCACCATGATGAACAGATACCCAGCTTGCTCCTCCTGCCGTATTGATGAGCGCATTAAGAATCGCCCAATCTCCAACTGCATCACTTCCGTCTTTCATAGCTTCTGTTTCACGATTCGGTGACGCAACAGACCCACAATCTAAATGGTCACGCCCAATGACAATTGGTGCTTTTAACTCGCCTTTTTTCACAAGTTCATTAATCGCTAATCCCATCTTTTTACGTTCACCATAACCTAACCAACAAATTCGAGACGGCAACCCTTGAAATGCAACTTGCTCTTGTGCCATATCAATCCAACGACACAAAGCTTCATTTTCTGGAAATAACTCTTTAATCAATGCATCTGTACGATAAATATCTTCAGGATCACCTGATAATGCTGCCCAACGGAATGGTCCCTTTCCTTCGCAGAATAATGGTCGAATATATGCTGGTACAAAACCAGGAAAATCAAATGCAGCTTCAAGACCCTCATCCTTAGCTACTTGACGAATATTATTACCATAATCAAACACGATGGATCCTCGCTTTTGATACTCAAGCATCGCTTCAACGTGATTTTTCATACTTTGATTGGCAAGTTGAACATACCTGTCTGGATTTGTTTTACGTAGTTCTTCTGCTTCAGCTAGTGACATTGCTTCTGGAATATAGCCATTTAACGGATCGTGTGCAGACGTTTGATCCGTTACGATATCGATTTTCACATTACGTTTTAATAATTCATGGTGAACCTCTGCTGCATTTCCAACAAGTCCAATTGAAAGTGGTTCTTTGTTACTCTTTGCTTGCTCTGCCCATTCAATTGCTTCATCAATCGAATGAGTCAATCGGTCACAATATTTCGTTTTCAATCGTTTTTCGATTCGCGATTCATCAACATCCACGGCAATGACAACACCGCCATTCATCGTTACAGAAAGTGGTTGAGCACCACCCATTCCACCTAGGCCAGCAGTTAATGTAATCGTGCCTCGTAAACTATTATTAAAGTGTTTTTTTGCAACAGCTGCAAAAGTCTCATACGTCCCTTGCAAAATCCCTTGTGTTCCAATATAAATCCAGCTTCCTGCTGTCATTTGTCCGTACATCATTAAGCCTTCTTTTTCAAGCTCATTGAACGTTTCCCAATTTGCCCATTTCGGAACTAACACTGAGTTCGATAGCAACACTCTTGGTGCATGACGGTGACTTTTGAATCGACCTACAGGCTTTCCTGATTGCACGAGCAATGTCTCATCTGCTTCAAGTGTTCGTAATTGGTCTACAATTGCATCAAAAGATTCCCAGTTTCGTGCTGCCTTCCCAATCCCTCCATACACAACAAGATCTTCTGGTTTCTCAGCTACATCTGGATCAAGATTGTTGTATAACATACGCAAGACAGCTTCCTGTTCCCATCCTTTGCATTCAAGTTCTAACCCTTTTTTTGCAACAATGTTTCGCTTTGTTGTTTCCATTCTTCTTCCTCCTTTAAATTCATTTCATAATTCGCTGACACTAATTAAGCACTTGAAACGCTTCTATTTCCAAAAGACATATAACCAACATTGCATTATCTATTTACGATTTTGTATGTGTTTGAATGGCGAGATCCACTGAAGATTGCTGTAACAAATCTTTCATTGCTTCAATATCCTTTGAGAATACGCGGTCTTTTTCAATGAATGGAACAACTGTACGACCTTTTTCAAAGATTTGTCTTGTAAGTGGCGCCATCTTTTCCTTTCCTCTAATTTCAACTGCTTGCATTGCACATATAGCTTCAATAGATATTACTTGCCGTACATTTTGAATAATTTGATATGCATGACGAGCACCGATTGTACCCATACTGACATGATCTTCTTGATTTGCTGATGAAGGAATTGAATCGACACTAGCAGGATGAGCCAATGTTTTGTTTTCAGATACTAGCGCAGCTGCACAATACTGCATAATCATTGCTCCTGACTGCAATCCCGGTTCTGGACTTAGAAACGGTGGCAAGTCATTGAGCTGTGGATTTACGAGTCGTTCAATACGACGTTCAGAAATGTTAGCAAGTTCAGCTACAGCAATTTTCAAGAAATCCATTGCAATCGCAATAGGCTGACCATGGAAATTACCACCTGAAATAACTTTGTTACCATCTTCAAAGATTAGCGGATTATCCGTTGCCGCATTCATTTCGATTTCTAGTTTTTCTTTCACATAATTAAGCGCTTGCCATGTTGCACCATGAACTTGCGGAATACATCTCAATGAATAAGCATCTTGGACGCGTAGCTCTCCTTGTCGGGAAATAAGCTTACTGTCCTTAACATATTTTCTAATACGCTTCGCCACATCAACCTGTTCTTTATAACCTCGAGCCAAATGAACATCTTCATCAAATGCATCAATGATTCCTTGCAAAGCTTCTAATGTGACTGAAGCAATTGCCTCTGACTGATATGCTAGTTGTTCTGCTTCTAGATAATTAACTACTCCCATAGCAGTCATTGCTTGTGTACCATTAATAAGTGCTAATCCTTCTTTTGCGGTTAATGTTACTGGGAATATATCTTCTTTTAATAGAGCTTGTAATGAAGGAATACGCTCTCCCTTATAAAAAACCTCTCCTTCCCCCATTAACACAAGCGCCAAATGTGATAATGGAGCTAAGTCACCACTTGCACCAAGTGAACCTTGCTGAGGAATAACAGGATGGATGTTTGCGTTGACAAGATGGATGAGATTTTCTATGATGAGTGGTCTTACTCCTGAAAACCCTTTTAATAATGCATTTGCACGTAGCACGATCATTGCTCGAGATACGACTTCAGGAAAAGGTTCTCCTACACCACATGCATGCGAATGTATTAAATTGAGCTGAAGTTCTTCAACATCTTTCTTATCAATCAATACATCACTAAACTTCCCAAACCCTGTCGTAATTCCATACACAATTTCTCCGTTTTCTACAATTCGCTCTACTGCTTTACGGCTTTCTCCAACCTTTTGCATACTTTTAATTGATGCTGTAACTAGCTCGTTATCATATAAAACCGATTTAAGTTCAGCTAATGTCAACGATTCTCCATTTAACGTTACCAATTTTCACATATCCCCTTTCTTACTTATCACAGTCCTCAAATACTTTATAAGTCACAAACGCTTTCATTAACTAAAGTGTAAAAACAAAAAGAGGCTGTACTCGAAATCATTATGATTTCAAAATACAGCCCCCTAATATCTAACTACTAAACTATGGGCATAGTTTTATTTAAATGTGATTAATACCTAATCCGATTGCTTCATGCTCTGAACCCCTAACAGGTGCACCAATCGTACCATATAGTGCCACTGCAATCCATTCACCTTCTACTTCATTCTCATATGGATTTCCACGAAGAATAGCAAACTTTAACCCTACTGTTCGTTGGACACTACCTAATTGCACCTGCCCTCTTGTAACTCCATGAAGGGCCTCCATTATAGCATGATACAAAGCATGTGCTTCACGATATACATCTGAATTTATAATTTTATTTCGCTTTGCTGCTGTTTCAATCGCAGCAACTACTTTATTCGATTCCATTGAGCCGACTTTTCCAATAGCGCTTTTCCAATTGAGCTTATGAAGCATATCTTCTTCACTATTAAGCACAAGAAGAACAGCATGACGTCCTATTCGACGTTCTTCAGATAATGACATGAATAAACACTCATTTCTAATTGCTACGGTTTTCTAAAATAACTAATAACTAATAACTAATAACTAATAACTACTATAAATTGTAAGCGCTCTAGATTGGGATGTCAATGATGTATTTCACCTATATTCATGATAGCATCAATACTTTTCTATCTTAAATTCTCATCTTTACCACTTAATGTTATGCTAATTGTACAAACTATATTATAATAAGGTTGCATTTCAATCAGTAATATCTAATATTTTTATTGGAGGTTGGAGAATTGACAACTGTCTATGATTTTGAAGTAACGACAATAACTGGTAAGCAACAATCCCTTTCTGATTATAGAGGAAACGTTATCTTAATTGTAAATACAGCTAGTAAATGTGGCTTTACTCCTCAATTTGAAGGACTACAAAAGCTATATGACCAATATAAAGATGAAGGATTTACCGTTCTTGGGTTTCCAAGTGACCAATTTATGAACCAAGAATTTGCTGAAGATGACCAGATTGAAGAGTTTTGTAAGTTAAACTATGGTGTAGACTTTCCGATGTTTTCGAAAACAATTGTAAAAGGGAAGAACGCTCACCCACTCTTTAAATATCTGATTAATGAAAAGAATGGACTTCTTACATCAGAAATTAAATGGAACTTTTCAAAGTTTCTAATTAACCGTGATGGTGTTGTAGAAGAACGCTATGCACCTGCAACTAACCCTGACAAGCTAGAAGATGATATTCGTAAACTATTAGCAAAATAGACCATAACACATTTGTGACTTTGATGCACAAATGTGTTTTTTATTTCATTTTTATTTCGATTCCTCCAAAAATGTTGCCTATTTCTGTATTCAATCGCATACTATTGTACAGATTATCTTTTTTTAATTTTGTTGTATTAACCTAGTTTTGGTTATCCACATTAAATTGAAAAAGATGAGTGCAATACTTGCTTATCCGCTAAACCTTCACATTCACTACAATTCAATTTTTTAAAGAGGAGATTCATTATGAAACGATTATGTTTGCTGTTCATTTGCAGCTTATTATTCTTTGCTACAAACATTAATGTTAGTGCAAAAGAATTTCACCGATTAGTTCTACCTATTAATACGAAACAAATATATCACGATAATGCATTTAGCGTATCTCAAACAGAACATCTAAATGAGAATGGAACATCATATGCTTCGTTACGTTCACTAGCAAATGAATTACGCGCAACTCTTACATATGATTCGTCGAACAAGCAATATGTCGTTACCCGAGGTGAGTCAACTTTACGATTACAGCAAGGAAAAAAGGGATACATTCTCAACGATCAATACGTATCTTCTAATGTACCAACAACGATTAACAAAGATGGCTCACTGTTAATACAATTAAAAGTATTTACTGAAGCTTTTGCTGATTTTATTGGGTTTGATAAGGAAAGAAACGCAATTGTAATTACATATTCTCAAGTTGTAAGCGGAGGCTCAACAAACTCAAAACCTGAAGTACCTAAAAACCAAACACCTAATGCTTTCTTTAGAACAGACAAAGATAGTTATAAAATGGGTGAACCGATCTACTATGAAGGGCTAAGTAGTGATGACAAAAAAGTTGTCCGTTCAGAATGGGTCAATCAGAAACTGGGATTCTTCACACCTGGTCCTCAGACGATTACTATCAAAGCATGGGATGCTGAAGGGTTAATGGGACAATACTCAAAAACAATTACAATTGAAGATGAATTACTTTATCCCGAAGATGAATTTTACAAACGTTTTACTGCTTTAGGTGATAAGTTCGATGTCAATTCTGGTAATGCGTTGACTTATCCAATTATTGAAAGTCAGATGAAAGAACAAGGTTACAAAGTCGTTCGAGTGAATAGTCCAGAACAGATTACAGGTGAGAACATTCATTATCAATACTCACTATCTGGCGCACAACGCTTTGCCATTCATAAGCAAAATGGCACAGACAAACCAATTACATTACATTTTACAGTCCACAACCCTTCTGATAAGACGGCAACTGTTAAAATCCCTCATTACGGATCAGGTGGACCGTACTTGTACATTTACCAAGTAGGGAAAAATGCAGTTGGACGATTTTTAGAAACGCTTGATCGACCATTAAATGAAACTATTACACTGAAACCAGGTGAAACAAAATCTTTATTACTGAATACAAGTGAAACAATAATGCCTAAAGATACTGTCACAATCTATGCTGACGTAGAGTCAGATTCATTATTGACTTACACAGTAGCGACAACATACAGCAATACACCGAAAGAAAAAATCAACAAATTACCATATGCTGAACGTGATGAATATCATAACCTTGGCCACTTCTATTATAGTGAGCGTGTAATGACAGTTGATGAACAAGTTGGTAATGAGAAAGAGCGCATCGTTATTGGTGATGGTAAGGTAGATACATTCCAGCTTGGTTTTGATCCTTATACAAATCACACAGAAGTGAACGCTGGAAATCATGGTATCCTTTACAACATATCATTAAAAGATGTTGCTGCTGACTCGGTTATCACGATTAACCCACGTGGTGGAAGTTATGCAGGTGCTTTCTACGTAAATGGAAAAATTGTTGACATAACAAATAACGGTCTAATCGAAGGACCTGCCCAATCAGGGGTCATCTATCGTACCGGAAAGTTTAGTGAACGTGTTCAAATCCAATTCATGCCTGCTGCAGGTAGTAATATGCCTATTAACTTATTAATTGAGCCTATTAAGGTTGAACCTGTTGAAAATGAAGAAAATTAAATGTTATACAAGATGTTGTCCTTACTAACGAGGACAGCATCTTTTTTCGTTTATATTTCATTAAAATTTTCTATAGAAGCTAACAATTTGATTAACAGTTTAGAACGAAGTAGACTGAAAAAAGTGAACTTGAAGCAACTAACCATTATTACTTGGTTCATTGAATAGCTTATCGTTATTTTTGTAAATATCGTAACCATACTCCTTTTGTGATATAGTGAAGATATTAGGAGGGATAATAATGAAGAATACGATCCGAATTTCCGAGCAGAAAAGCCAAAAAGAAGTGCAGATAACAAGACTGACAATGTATGGGCATGCGAAGATTATTGAAGCAATC